>JBDSBD010000361.1:0-2587 GCA_039921765.1 Burkholderiaceae bacterium | reverse complement strand
CCGAGAACGTCATCACGACCGCAATGATCGGTGTGAGCAGCGGCAGCGTGACGTGGCGGAACTGCTGCCACGGCGTCGCACCGTCGATGGCCGACGCCTCGTAATAGCTCGGCGAGATCGTCTGCAGGCCGGCGAGCAGCGTGATCGCGACGAACGGCACGCCGCGCCACACGTTGGCCGCGATCACCGCGAACCGTGCGTGCCATGGCGTGCCGAGGAAATCGATGTAGGTGTCGATCAAGCCCATCTTCACCAGTGCCCAGCTGATGATCGAGAACTGCGAGTCGTAGATCCACCAGAACGCGATCGCCGACAGCGCCGTCGGCACGATGTAGGGCAGCAGGATGACCGCGCGAAAAAACGTCTTGAAGCGAATGTTGCGGTTCAGCAGCACGGCCAGCCACAGGCCCAGGAAGAACTTCAGCGCGCTGGCGATGGTGGTGTAGAAGATCGTGTTGAACAGCGCCAGTCGGGTCACGCTGTCGCCCCACAGGTAGATGTAGTTCTCCAGCCCGATCCACTCGCCGGCACGCCCGACCTTGGTGTCGGTGAAGCCGAGCCACACGCCCAGGCCGAGCGGATAGGTCAGGAACAGCAACAGCAGCAGCGCCGCCGGCAGCATGAAGATCAGGCCGAGGGCGTTGCGACTGTTCTGGAGTTTGTCAAGCATGGGCGATGGGCCAGCGTGCGTGATCGTCATCGACCGGTACCGTCGGCACCGGTGAAGCCCTGATGCATTGCCACGGCCGCTCGGGCTTCATGCCGCCGTGTGGGCCGGCATGAAGCTCGAACGCGTCGGACATCGCTCAGACCTTGTAGTAGCGTTCGGCGCGCTTTTGGGCCCGCTCCATCGCGTCCTTCGGCGTCTTCGACCCGCTGATCGCCTCGGCCACCATGTTCACCATGATGAAGTCGGCCGCGGCCCCGGCCGAGGCGTAGCCGAGCTTGCCCGCGTAGCCGGCCGGGCGCATGTTCTTGACCGCGTCACGGTACGGCGTGTTCTTCGGATCTGAGGTCCAGATCGCGCTCTTGCCGTAGGCATCGAGCGGCGTTGCCACATAGCCCTGGGCGCCAGTCAGCCACGGGTCGAATTGCTCCTTCTCCATCATGAAGCGCAGGAACTCCTTGGCCGCCTTCGGGTACTTGGTGTACTTCATGACCATCTGGTTGAAGAACAGATGCGACTCGGTCGGCACGCCCACCGGGCCGACCGGGAACGACGCGTGCTGGATGTCCTGGGCCATCTCCTTGAGCTTCGCGTCGGGCGAATTCTTCGCCGCGACGTAGATCGAGATGCCGTTGTTGGTGAGGCTGATCTGGCCGTCCAGGAAAGCCTTGTTGTTGTTCGGATCGAGCCACGACAAGGTGCCGGGAATGAAGGTGGCGTACAGCTCCTTGCCGTACTCGAGCGCCTTCATGGTCTCGGGGCTGTCGATCACGACCTTGTTGTTCTTGTCGACGAGCTTGCCGCCAAAGGCCCACACGAGCCAGTTGCACCACAGGCCGTCGCCGGTGGCGTTGCCAAGCGCCATGCCGGCCGGCGTGCCCTTGTCCTTCAAGGCCTTGCAGGCCTTCAGGAAGCCGTCGGTGTCCTTCGGGAAGCTGTCGAAGCCGGCCTCCTTGAGATGGCTGCCACGGTAGACCATCATCGAGCCGGCCGCACCCAGCGGGACACCGATCCAGTGCTTGCCATCGGGGCGCAGGAATGCTTCGCATGCCGGGTACCAGCCGCCATACTTCTTGCCCAGGTACTCGCACAGGTCGGTCACGTCGAGCAGCTTGTCCGGGTACAGGTTGGCGTCGTCGTTGGTCGACAGGATGATGTCCGGGCCGGCGCCGGTGTTCGCGGCCACCGCAGCCTTCGGGCGCACGTCTTCCCAACCCTCGTTGTCGACGCGCACCTCGACGCCAGTCTTCTCGGTGAAGCGTTTGACGTTGATCATGTAGGCATCGATGTCGCCCTGAACGAAACGACTCCAGCGCAGCACACGCAATTTGGCCCCCTTCTCGGGCTTGAACGTCAGGCTCTGGGCATGGGCCAGCGGGCTCCAGAGGGCGCCACCGGCACCGATCGACGCGGCCGCGGCCACGCCGGCCGAGCTCTCGAGGAATTTGCGGCGATTGAATTCACTCATCAAAGTCTCCTTCTGTTGTGGGTGCAAAAGACGGGCGGGAAAAGCTTCAGGGATGCACTCGGGCGTGGTGCGTCAATGTCAGGCCGCGAGTCGCTGGCCGGTGCTCGCATCGAACAGATGCGAGCGCCGCGCGTCGGGCAGCAGGCGGATCGTGCTGCCGGGCGTGAAGTCGTGACGCTCGCGGAACACTGCGGCCAGCTCCGCACCCTCGTGGCGACAGGCCACGAAGGTGTCCATTCCGGTGGGTTCCATCACGACCACGCGCGACGGAATGCCGCCTTCGTCCACCAGTGTCAGGTGTTCGGGGCGCATGCCCAGCACGACCGATTGGCCGTCTGCGCCGCCAGCGCGCGGCGGGGCTTCGAGCTGCGTGCCGTCACCGAGTTCAACGCGCGCCAGGCCGGCGCCGCGGCGCAGCGTGCCGGGCAGGAAGTTCATCGCCGGCGAACCGA
>JBDSBD010000360.1:0-4669 GCA_039921765.1 Burkholderiaceae bacterium | reverse complement strand
GATGGGCATCTTCCGCGTCGGCACCGACCGCTGTAACCTGGGCGTGATCATCGAGACCCTGAACCAGGGCGGCGCGCAGACCGTGATGGTGCAGCGCTACCTGACCGAGATCGTCAAGGGCGACAAGCGCATTCTCGTGATCGGCGGCGTGCCGGCGCCTTACACGCTGGCGCGCATTCCGCAGGGCAGCGAGATTCGCGGCAACCTTGCGGTCGGAGGCAAGGGCGTCGCCCAACCCTTGAGCGCGCGCGACCGCGAGATCGCCGAAGCGATCGGCCCGGTGCTCAGCCGTCGCGGCCTGCTGCTGGTCGGGTTGGATGTGATCGGCGACAGCCTGACCGAGATCAACGTCACCAGCCCGACCGGCTTTCAGGAAATTGCGCAGCAGACCGGGTTCGACGTCGCGGGGATGTTCGTCGATGCGCTGGAGGCGGCACTGGTCGGCTGATACGGGCCGGGCGCCGGGCTTCCCCAGGCCGGCCCGCGTTCCCGCGGCGGATCGCCGAACGCACTCGTTTCGACGAGGGGCTCCAGGCACGCTGGGATAATCCGCGTTTCCCCTTAAAGCCCGCGCGCGTGATGCGCGCTGGCCACGTCTGATCCCATGGCTGTGCTTTCCCTTTCCAACGCCCACCTGGCCTTTGGCCACGTGGCCCTGCTCGACGGCGCCGCGCTTTCGCTCGAGGCCGGCGAGCGCCTGGGCCTGATCGGGCGCAATGGTGCCGGCAAGTCGTCGCTGCTGAAGATCATCGCCGGCCTCGAGAAGCTCGACGACGGCCTGCTGCAGATGACGCAAGGGGTGCGCATCTGCTACGTGCCGCAGGAGCCGTTGTTCGAGCCCGGCCACAGCGTGTTCGAAGCGGTGAGCGAGGGTGTGGCCGAGGCGCGTGCGCTGCGCCAGGCGTACGAGGAACACGCCGATGGCGTCGATCTCGACGCGCTGCAGACCCGCATCGAGGCGCTCGACGCCTGGAACTGGGAGCAGCGCGTGGAGACCACGCTGGCGCGACTGCATCTGGACGGCGCGCGCGAGATCGGCCAGCTCTCGGGTGGCATGAAAAAGCGTGTCGCGCTCGCGCAGGCGCTGGTCGCGGTGCCCGACGTGCTGTTGCTGGACGAGCCGACCAACCACCTCGACCTGGATTCGATTGCCTGGCTGGAGGAATTGCTGTGCGGATTCTCGGGTTCGGTGATGCTGGTCACCCACGACCGCGCGTTCCTCGACGGCGTGGCCACGCGCATCGTCGAGCTCGACCGCGGCACGATCCGCAGCTATCCGGGCAACTTCAGCGCCTACGAGCGCATGAAGGAAGAGCAACTCGCGTCGGACGCGCTTGCCAACGCGCGCGCCGACAAGTTGCTCGCGCAGGAAGAGGTCTGGATCCGCAAGGGCGTGGAGGCGCGCCGCACGCGCAGCGTGGCGCGCATCCAGCGCCTCGAGGTGCTGCGTGACCAGCGTCAGAAGCGCCGCGATTCGCTTGGCCAGGTGCACCTCGAGGTCGATTCGGGCGCACCCAGCGGCAAGATCGTGGCCGAACTGCGCGATGTCGCGTTCCGGTTCAATGACGCGGTGCGAGCCGCCGAGGGCCACGCTGGAGGCGAGGCTGTGGCGCTGTCCACGGCGGCACCGCCCCTGCTGGCATCGGCCGCGGCGCCCGCGCCAAAGATCATCGTCAAGGATTTCACTGCCACGATCCTGCGCGGTGACAAGGTCGGCCTGATCGGCCCGAACGGGGCCGGCAAGACGACCCTGCTCAAGCTGATTCTCGGCGAGCTCGCGCCCGACTCGGGCACGGTGCGGCGCGGCACGAAGCTCGAGGTCGCCTACTTCGACCAGATGCGCAGCGCGCTCGACCTCGACGCCACCCTGGCCGACACCATCAGCCCGGGCAGTGAATGGGTCGAGTTCGCGGGCCAGCGCAAACACGTGATGAGCTACCTGAACGACTTTCTGTTCTCACCCGAGCGCGCCCACTCGCCGGTGCGCACGCTCAGCGGCGGCGAGCGCAACCGGGTGCTGCTGGCGCGCCTGTTCGCGTTGCCGGCCAATGTGCTGGTGCTCGACGAGCCGACCAACGATCTCGACATCGAAACCCTCGAGCTCCTCGAGGAGCTTCTGCAGAGCTATGCGGGGACCGTGTTCCTGGTCAGCCACGATCGACGTTTCCTCGACAACGTCGTCACCAGCACCATCGTCTGGGAAGGCGACGAGGCGCCGGGCCGATGGCGCGAGTACGAGGGTGGCTATGAAGACTGGAAGATTCAGCGTGACCGCGCCCGCCTGCTGCGCGAGCAGGCAGCGAAGGCTGCCACGTCGAACCGGCCGAAAGATGCTCGCGTGAGCGGTGCACCGCCTGCGGCGAAGGCTGCGACACCCCTGGCCAGGCCGCGCAAGCTCAGCTACAAGGAGCAACGCGAGCTCGAGGAGCTGCCCCGACGCATCGAGGCGCTGGAGGCCGAGCAAAAGGAGCTGGGCGAGTTTCTGGCGCGGCCCGAGTCCTACACCGAGGAGCCGGATCGCGCGATGAAGGCGCAGATGCGGCACGCGAAGATCGACGACGAGTTGCTCGCCGCGCTGGAGCGCTGGGAAACGTTGGGCGCGCGCTGAGTCCGGCACGCAAGCGGGTCGGTGGGTTGGTTGGCGAGTTCGAGGGAGGATCGCGAATCCAGAGGACATCGCCGTGCGTGTTGGCGCGCCGCGCGAAATCCCGGAGTGACCCGGGGCGGTCTCCCTCAGCGCGCCAGCGCGCCGAACCAGCCCTCGCCGATGGCATCGGGGTGCGAGCGGCTGACCATCAGCCCGGCCTGCAGGTACACGGCATTGAGCAGGCGCGCCGCACGCTCACGGTCCAGCGCCGGCCAGCCGGCGATCTCGGTGAGGCTGGCGCTCTGTCGCGCCAGCCGCTCAAGCGTCGCCTTCAGTGCGCCGCTGACCGGCAGGCTGGCCAGATCGAGCCCCGGTGCCACACGGTAGACCGCCGGCCCGGCGATTTCGGGCAGGAGTTCGCGCCGCGGCACGCGGATCGCGAGTTCCCACAGCAGCGGCGTGAGTGAATGGTGAAGTTTGTCCTCACCAACAAGGACTTTGTCGGCGTCACCGGGTGGGCGCAGCAGGGCCGGCTCGACATGCATCACCCGCAGATTCGCGAGGTGGTGCTCGATCAGTTCACCCAGCGCCATCGGGCAATGCACCAGGCGT
Source organism: Burkholderiaceae bacterium (assembly GCA_039921765.1). Lineage (GTDB taxonomy): Bacteria > Pseudomonadota > Gammaproteobacteria > Burkholderiales > Burkholderiaceae_C > JBDSBD01. The sequence goes on along the minus strand of JBDSBD010000360.1, from coordinate 1,470 downwards.
TCGCGCGGAAACACGGTCAATGGCACGACCCGTGCGCCGCACTGCAGGTGAATGGTCACGCGTTTGGTGTGGCGCAGGCAGGCCGCCATCACCTCGAGGGCCTCCGAGCCGCTGCCGTCCTGCTCGAAGCGCTGCAGGTCAGCCTGCAGCGACGGGCTGAGCTGCGAGATGCGGGCGTTGGCACCGGAGCGGGCCGGGTCCTTCCTGAGCTCGTTCAGGTAGCGCCTGAACGAGCTGGCACGCAGCAACTCGGGTTCGCCGAACGGAATGGTCGAGTCGAAGAGTTCGCCGTGCATGACACCTGTATTTTCACCTGTCACGGGTGCTTACCGCCAGCACCTGCCTTGCGGCCGCTGCCCTGCGGGCGCTCGGGCCGAGCTGCGCGGCGAGGCGCCGGGCCTGAACCGGGCCCCAGGCTTCAAGGTGACCGGGCCGAGCCCAAGCCCGACCGGGCCTGCACGAGGGCGCGCCAGAACCGCGCGTCCTGGCTGGTCGCGAAGTTGATGCGCATCAAGGTGGTCGGCTGCGCTCGCGCGTGGAACAGCGCGACGGGCGCGAGCAGCCAGTCGTCGAGCAACGCCTGCGCCAGCCGTTCGGTGTCGACGCCGACATCGATCCAGCCGAACAGCCCGCGCGGCGGCGCCGCGAAGCGGCAACCATGACTCTCGGCCATCCGCACCGTGCGGGCGCGGGCGGCGGCGAGGCGCTGCAGCACGCGCGCGGTGTGGCGGCGCAGCAGGCCGTGCTCGAGGCAGTGGGCGAGCGCCTGCTCGGTGAGGGCCGGCGTGGTCAGGGTGGTCAGCAGCTTGGTGTCGATCAGGCGCTCGAGCAGCGCCGCGGGCGCCGCCATGAAGCCGACGCGCCAGTTCGGCACCAGGATCTTCGAGAAGCCCGACACATAGATGGTGCGTTCGAGCGCGTCCAGCGCCGCCAGCCGCGGCAGGTGGACCGGCGCGAGATGGGCATAGGTGTTGTCCTCGACAATGTGCAGCCCGTGCGCTTTCGCGAGCTGGAGCACGCGATGCGCCGCCTGCAGCGACAGCGACGCGCCGGTCGGGTTGTGCAGCACCGAGACCGTGACATACAGGCGCGGCCGCTCGTGCGGCTTCTGGGCCCCGATCAGGCGCTCCATCACGGCCAGGTTCGGGCCATCCTCGCCGCGCGGCACCGGCAGGACGCGCAGCCCCAGCGCGGCCAGGCGCGCGTATTCGACCGACCAGCCGGGCTCGTCCACGAGCACCGTGTCGCCGGCGCGCAGCAGGGTGCGGGTCACGATGTCGAGCGCGTGGGTCGCACCGAGGGTCGTGATGATCTGCTGCGGCGCGGCGTTCACGCCGAAGTCGGCGAGCCTGTCTGACAGCGCCCGGCGCAGCCGCGAATCGCCGGCCGGCTCGCCGTAATGCAGCGACGATGCGCCGAGCTGCGCGCTGCCGCTGACCCGGCGCAGCGCGCTCGACAGCAGGGCCCCAT
>JBDSBD010000359.1:0-6354 GCA_039921765.1 Burkholderiaceae bacterium | reverse complement strand
GTGGCTGTAGCTCAGTTGGTAGAGTCCAGGATTGTGATTCCTGTTGTCGTGGGTTCGAGCCCCATCAGCCACCCCATGAACACGTGAACGGCGGCAAGCCCGATTGGGTCCGCGCCACTCGAGGCGTTTAGGGTGATCGCCGGCGCTTCACCAGCGCGCCGAGACGTTGTGGATGACGATGCGGCAGATGATGCCGTGCGGCGCCACCTCGCCCCATTCCACCGTGCCGCCCAGCTGCTTCACACGCTTGCGTACCCCGCCCAGGCCAAGGCCATGCAGCCACTTGCCCGGCTCACGGCCGATGCCGTCATCGGTGACGGTGAGTTCGATGCGACCCTTGTCGAGGCTGAAATCGATCTCAAGTTGCTGTGCCTGCGCATGCGCGATCGCGTTGCTGACGAGCTCGCGCAGCACCCGTGTCAGCGCAGACCAGGGCACGACGGTGAGCAAGATATCCTCGTCGAAGACAAATGACCACTTCAGCTCCACCTGTGCCGCGCTGAGACGCTGCGCCAGGCCGGTCTTCCATTCGGCGGCGGCGTGCGACAGCCGGTGGTTCGATTCGGCCAGGCCGCGCGTCAACGTCTTCAGATCTTTCAGCGTGTGGCGGATGTAGTCCTCCATCTCCGGCGACGTGGCCTTGTACATCAGCGTGAGGAGCCGTGCGCCTATGTCGTCGTGCAGGTCCTGCGCCAGACGCAGCCGCTCCTCGCTGCGGCCTTGCTCGACGGCCCGGTCGAAACGCGCCGCGCGCTCGATCTGCTCGACGATGCGATCGGTCAGGCGTGCATCTTCCAGAGTGAACAACCGCCTGCCGCGCTGTGCGAAGCGCAGCCGAACCGCTTCGCCCGAGGTGCCTCCACCGAGCGCCAGGGCAGGTGCCGGCACCAGCAGGCTCGAGCCGTCACCGGCCACGCGCGTCATCGCCGCGCGGCGCTCCACCACCGTCACCTCAAGCGGATCGAACAGCTGCGCCAGCACCTGCGACAGCAACGCCGGAGCGCGTTCGGGCGCGATCTCGACCTCGCGTGCAATGCGATAGAGCTGCTCGAACATACGCTCGGTGGTCAGCATGCTGCTCCCCCGCAACTGATCGATGATCCATTGGCGCACCCCGGTGTAGACGGCGAGCGAGACGAACAGCGACAGCGCCAGCGACGCAAACTGGCCGAGCGAGAACACCGCGACGAACAGCAGGTCGAGCGAGGTCGCCACGGTGCTGACGGCCGCCAGCAGCGCGAACTCGCGCATGAAGTGCTGCGAGCGTGCCAGAAACGGTACCAGCAACAGCAGGGCACCGAGGAACACATACCAGATCGTCGACCCGAGATCGATGATCTGATGCTGCACAGCGGGCACGCCACCCGACGCCGCCAACGCCAGGGTCAGCAAGACCCAGGTCGAGACCGTGACGATGCCCAGGCGCCGCAGCACGAGCGCGAACGGATGGACCTCGATCTGGTACGACCAGCTGAGCAATCCGATGGCGATCAGGCCGAGCACGCCAACGCCGCCCTGGGTCCACCACCAGAGATGGCTCAGCTGCCCGGCGCCTGACATCGCGATCAGCCCGCCGGCCACAGCCCAGCCGGCCAGCGCGATCCAGCCTGAACCGGGCAGCCGGCGTGGGTGCAGGCAGGCAGCATTCACGATGGCCGCGGCCGTGATCAGGTCGAGCGCCATGCGCAGCCGCAGATCCAGGATTGCCAGCGGCGCCGGCATGCCAAGGCCGAGGTCGAGTGCGGACCCGGCCGCGATCAACCCCAGGTTCAGCCCCTGACAGCCGGCCATCACCGCGTAGATCAGGTTGCGTGTCGAGGGATGCGACAGCAGCACGATCGCCGCCATCAGGTACAGCGCCAGGCCGAGGGCTGCAAGCAGCCAGAATGTGGGTGGCAGGTTGGCGAGACCGCGCGGTTGTGGCTGCACTTCGAGCACCGTGCCGTCGCCCAGTCGCAAAGTGGCGTGGGGTTGGGCGAGCGCCGCGGCGAGTTGCGCGCGCAAGTTCTGATAACGCGCGCGCCGCGCATCGCTGGTGATCCAGCGTGCCGAGCGTTCGAGCGCAAGCGCATCGACGGCAACCCAGGGTCCGCCCGCGCCCTTCACGCCGACGAGCGTCTGGCCAACGTAGGGTTGCAAGGCGGGGTCGGTGGTGCGCGCCAGCTCGAGCCGGTCCTGTGCATCGGCGCGCCAGACCGCTGCGATATGGGGCGCCATCGCAAGGTGGTTGATCAACGCGAACACGGCGACGCAACCCAGCAACGCGCAGGCGACCAGCAGGCGCAACCGCCAGCCCATCCAGCGCGCCAGATGGGAGGTCGCGCCGCGGCGCTCGCTCAGTCCGGAATCGAAGGCCGAATCAAGCGGGGCTGACGGCTCGGCCGATGCGCCGCGGCTGGCCCAGGCAGAGGTCGGGTCGGCGCCGCGCGGGTCGATGCCGTCGTGGTGCACCACGGCTGCCGCTCAAACCAGGCCCTGCTTGCTGGCAAGCACCGCAGCCTCGGCGCGGCTCGAGACGTTGAGCTTCTTGTAGATCGACTTGATATGGTCGTTGACGGTGAACCACTTGATCCCCATCAGGCCGGCGATCTCCTTGATCGTGAAGCCCTTGCTGAGGTAGGTGAGCACCTCGCTCTCGCGCGGCGTGAGGCGTTCGCAATCGAGTGGCGCGGCGCGGCTGAGCGTCGTCGGCCGGCTGCTCAGGAAACTCGAAGCCAGCGGCATGGGCGCCGAGTTCGAGCCCGACGCAGTGGCCGAGCCCTGGCGAAAGTGTGTCAGCAACCGGCGTGCGATGGCTGGCGAGAGCGGCGGCTGGCCACGCACGATCTTCTGCAATTCTTCGACCAACACCTCGAAGCGGTCTTCCTTGAGCAAGTAGCCATCGGCACCGCACTGCAGCGCGGGAAACAGGTGATCGTCGTCCGAGTACAAGGTGGTCACGATCTTCGTGGCCGGGTACTGGTTGAGCTCACTCAACAGCTCCATGCCGTTGCCGTCGGGCAGCTCGAGGTCGACGAGGATCAGCTTGAACGGGTCGGCATCTGTCCGAACCTCTCGTTGTGGCCCGATCTGGCGTCGCGCCGACTCGAGGTCGCCAGCCTCGCTGATCATCAGGGTGTCGCTGAAACTCTCGCGCACGACGCGACTCAGAAAGCTGCGCGCAACGGGGTTGTCCTCGACGATCAGCACCTTGACTGCCATGCTCCGGGGCCCTCGTACTCGATATCGTCAGATGGTAGCGCAATCGCTCTTGCGCCAGCCTGTTGAATGGCTGCGCGCGAAGAAACCGTGGCGCGTCATGGGTTGACCATCACCAGCTTGCCGCGCACCTGACGGCTGCCCATTCGGGCGAACGCCTGGGCCAGTTCGTTCATCGGCAAGCGCTGGTCGATGACCGGCTTGACCCGGCCCTGCGCATACCACTGCGCCAGTTCAGCCAATGCACGCGCGTTGGCTTGCGGCTCGCGGCGCGCGAACTCGCCCCAGAACACGCCGACGATCGACGCGCCCTTGAGCAGCGCCAGGTTCAGCGGCAGCGCCGGGATGCCGCCTTGCGCAAAGCCGACCACCAGGTAGCGGCCGCGCCAGCCGATCGAGCGGAACACGGGCTCGGCCAGGTCGCCGCCGACCGGGTCATAGACCACGTCCGGGCCTTTGGCATCGGTCAGGCGCTTGATCTCGTCGCGCAGGTTCGCGCTGCCGTAGTTGATGGTCGCGTCGGCGCCGATCTGCTTGCACAACTCGCACTTCGCGTCGCTCGACGCCGCCGCGATCACGCGGGCGCCGACCGCCTTGGCGATCTGGATTGCCGCGGTGCCGACGCCGCCGGCAGCGCCGAGCACCAGCACGGTCTCGCCGGCCTGCAGCCGAGCGCGATCGAGCAGCGCGTGGTGGGTGGTGGCGTAGGTCAGGATGAATGCGGCCGCGTCGTCGAATGCGAAACCCTTGGGCAGTGGCATCACGAGCGCGGCATTGACGCACGCGTGCGTGGCAAAGCCTCCGGTTCCGGCAAACGCCGCGACCGCGTCGCCGACCTTCAGGTGGGTGACGCCAGCGCCCACGGCATCGACCACGCCGGCGTACTCCGAGCCTGGGACAAACGGCAGCGGCGGCTTCATCTGATACTTGTTCTGGACAATCAGCAGATCGGGGAAATTCAGGCTCGCGGCGCGGATCGCGACGCGCACCTCGCCAGCCTTGGGTTCGGGCGTGGGCAACTCTTTCCAGGTCAGCGCCTCGACGCCGATCGGGTTCTCGCAAAGCCAGGCATGCATGGTGGATCTCCTCGGATAAGCAGCAGCGATTGCGTCGCATGATACGCAGCCGGCCGGCGGCTGCGGGTCACCGAAGCGACGCCTGAGTCCAAGGGGCTGCGCGCCCGTGCGAGTCCATACAATCGACCGCATGCGCATCCTGATCACCAACGACGATGGCTACCTCGCCCCCGGCCTCGCCGCGCTCGTGAAGGCCTGCGAGGGCCTGGGTGAGCTCGACGTGGTGGCCCCCGAGCAGAACGCGAGCGGCACCTCGAACTCGCTGACCCTGAACCGACCGCTCGCGGTGCACACCGCCGCCAACGGGTTTGTGTACATCAACGGCACACCGTCCGACTGCGTCCATCTGGCGCTCACCGGCGTGCTGGCGCAGCGCCCCGACCTCGTGGTCTCGGGGATCAACAACGGCGCCAACATGGGAGACGACACGCTCTATTCCGGGACCGTCGCCGCGGCGATGGAAGGCTACCTGTTCGGCATTCCCGCGATTGCGTTCTCGCAGGTTGCCAAGGGCTGGGACGAGCTGGACGCCGCAGCGCGTCTGGCGCGCAGCCTGATCGAGCAGGTGCTGCGCAGTCCACTGCTGCGTCCTCCCTGGCTGCTCAATGTCAACATCCCGAACCGGGCCGACGCCGAGCGTCTGCCGCGCGCGATCACGCGGCTCGGTCGCCGCCATGTGAGCACGGCGCTGATCCAGCAGACCAACCCACGTGGTGACGCGATGTACTGGATCGGGCCGTCCGGTGGTGCGCGTGAAGGTGGCCCCGGCACCGACTTTCATGCCACGGCGCACGGCCAGGTGTCGATCACGCCGCTGCAGGTCGATCTGACCGACCACCCCGCCTTGCCCGATTGGCGCAGCTGGCTGGACCGTCCATGAGCGCCCCGGGTCACCAAGGGCGACGCCGGGCCCCTTCGAGGAGGCCCAGCTCGAAGAGCGCGGTGCGATGCACGGAGGCTGCCCGATGAGTTCCTCGCCGCGGCGCCCACCGGCGTTTCCACTGCGACTCGACGCACTGGCGGCGCGGCCCAAGCCTGTCGTCTCCAAGCCCCGAAGTCCATCACCGGTTCTCGCGCTGCCGGCCGCGCCGACTCCAGCGCGCGCCGTGCTGCGTCCGCAGCGCCCGCTGGCCAACGCCTACCTCGATACTTCGCGGCGCAGCACGCCTTCGGGTCTGGGTCTCGACTCGGCCGATGTGCGGCTGCGCATGGCGCAGCGCCTGCGCGCGATGGGGGTGAGGCACGAGCGTGTGCTCGGCGCGATCGGCAACGTGCCGCGCCATCTGTTTGTCGACGCCGCGCTCGTGACCCAGGCCTACGAAGACACCAGCCTGCCGATCGGTCACGGCCAGACCATCTCCAAGCCGTCGGTCGTGGCGCGCATGATCGAGCTGCTGTTTGGCGGCGCCAACGCACGCGCCGCCGATTCGCTCGGGCGCGTGCTCGAGATCGGCACCGGCTGCGGATATCAAGCCGCGCTGCTGGCGCTGTTGGCGCGCCATGTGATCTCGGTCGAGCGCCTGAAACCGCTGCACGACAAGGCGCGCGAATTGCTGGCGCCGCTGCGCCCGGCGCATCTTCGGCTGGTCTACGGAGACGGCATGCGCGGCCATCCACCGAACGCGCCGTACGACAGCATCATTGCCGCAGCGGGCGGCGATGCATTGCCGCAGGCCTGGCTCGATCAGCTGGCGATCGGCGGGCGGTTGGTGTCGCCCGTGCGCGATGGCGGCGGCGAGCGCCAGGTGCTGGTGGTCGTGGACCGCACCGAACTCGGCGACGTGCGCACGGTTCACGAAGCCGTGAATTTCGTGCCCCTAAAATCCGGGCTGGTTGCATGAGAAATGAACAACACATGTTTTCGAGTGAACTGAGAGGGGTGTGCGCGGCCGCGCTGGCCGCGTTCGTACTTGCGGGTTGTGGCACGCCGAACCGGGCTCCGGTCGAGATTCGCAACGCCGGGGGCCGTGCGCTGGCCACGGTGCCGGCGGTGGCATCGGCGGCGTCGGCTGCTTCGGCGGCTGAGACGGGCAAGTTGCTGCCCGGCGCCGAGAACGCCGGCAAGCCGGGCTACTACACC
>JBDSBD010000358.1:0-2883 GCA_039921765.1 Burkholderiaceae bacterium | reverse complement strand
GGCGGTCCTTGCCTTTGCCGGGTTCTGTTGCTGCCTGGCGATGGCCGTGCCGCAGGTCCATATCGTCGCCTACTGCGGCGACCTGGGGTACGGCGCCTTGCGCGGCGCGCAGATGCTTTCGCTGATGCTGGCCTGCGGCATCGTCAGCCGGCTGATCTCGGGCGCGATCTGTGACCGCATCGGTGGCGTGCGCACCTTGCTGCTCGGCGTGTCGCTACAAGCCGTGGCACTGCTGCTGTTCCTGCCCTTCGACGGTCTGGTGTCGCTGTATGTCATCTCGGCCTTGTTCGGCCTGTTCCAGGGCGGCATCGTGCCGTCGTACGCGATCATCGTGCGCGAGCACTTCCCACCCGCCGAAGCCGGTGCGCGCGTCGGCACGGTGCTGATGTGCACGCTGCTGGGCATGGCGCTGGGCGGCTGGATGTCGGGCAAGGTGTTCGATCTGACCGGCTCGTATCACGCCGCGTTCCTGAACGGCATCGCCTGGAACCTGCTCAACCTGGGCATCGTGCTGTTCCTGCTGTACCGGCTGCGCCGTTTATCGGGCCAGCATGCAGCCGACGTGCCGCCACGGGCCGACACGGGCCTGCGGGCTTCGGCCTGACGCCGACAATCGGTTCACACCTCACTCATCTCGCGATTTCGTCGCCGCGGCCCAAAGACAGTGGTCAAGCACGACCCGCACACCGGAGACCCCATGCTGCACCCCCAGGCTCAAACTCTGCTCAAGCTCATCGAAGAACGCGGCGTCCCGCCAACCCACTCGCTGACGCCTACCGAGGCGCGCGCGGCCTACCTTGAGCGGCGCGCGCTGACGCAACCCGAGCCGCCCGCGGTCGGCGACGTGCGCGAGTTGCAGGCCGAGGGAGTCCACGGCCCGATCGGGCTGCGCCTGTATCGCCCGCGCATTGCCGCCGTGGCGCCCGCATCAAGCGCCGAGGCATTGCCGGTGCTGGTCTACTTCCACGGCGGCGGCTGGGTCATCGGCGACCTCGACACCCACGACACGCTGTGCCGCGAGCTCGCCAATGGCTCGGGCGCGGCGGTCGTTGCGGTCGACTACCGCATGGGGCCGGAACACCGCTTCCCGGCGGCGGTGATTGATTGCATCGCCGCGACACGCTGGGTCCATACCCACGCATCCAGACTCGGGCTCGACGCCACGCGCGTTGCGGTCGGCGGCGACAGCGCCGGCGGCAACCTCGCGGCGGTGGTGGCGATCGCCGCGCGCGACGGGATCGCCGCTGGTGCTGGTGCTGGTGCTGGTGCTGGTGCTGGTGCTGGTGCTGGTGCTGGTGCTGGTGCCGGCGCCGGTGCCGGCACCCTGCCCCTCGTGTTCCAGCTGCTGATCTATCCCGCCACCGACATGCGCCGCATCGCGCCTTCGCACACCGCGAACGGCCAGGGCTACTTGCTGACTGCCGACACGATGCGCTACTTCCACGATCACTACATCGTCGATGCGGCCGACGACCTCGACTGGCGCGCCTCGCCGCTGCTGCACCCCGACCTCTCGAAACTGCCGCCCGCGCTGGTGCTGACCGCCGGCTTTGATCCGCTGCGCGACGAAGGCCAGGCCTATGCCGAGCGGCTGACCGCAGCCGGAAACCGCGCGAGCTATGTCTGCTTCGAGCGCCAGATTCACGGCTTCATCCTGATGGGCAAGGTGCTGGACGAGGCCAACACAGCGGTCGCGCTGTGCGCGGCAGAGTTGAAGCGTGCGTTCGCAGCAGCGCGCTGATCGCACGGCCGCCGAGCCGAACAGCCGGCGAACCCGGCACCGACCCCTGCGAGCCGAAACGTTGGCGCAACTCGAGATCGGGCGGTGTGCGCAGCCCGGATGCGGGGCCGCGTCGATGGGGTTCGAGACCCACGCAGCAGCCTGGGCACGGTCACTCGTTTCGGGTCACCACGACCGCGATGGCCAATCCGGTGGCGGCATGGCCGGCGGGGTGAACAAGAATTCCCTGAACGCAGCCGGCCGAGCCGTCACCGGGTTTGCGCGCTCCGATTCCGATCAGGCCTGTTGCACCTTCACGCGCCGCGCGCGCCACGCGCCCGCCAGCACCAGCAACCCCGGCAGCAGGATCGCACCCCAGATGATCTTGTCGAGGTGCTCCTTGACCCACGGGATGTTGCCGAACAGGTAGCCGGCCATCGTGACACCACCGACCCAGAGCACGCCACCGGTCACGTCATAGAGCGTGAACTTGCGCCGCGTCATGTGCGCCACGCCGGCCACGAACGGCGCGAAGGTGCGCAGGAACGGCATGAAGCGCGCCGCGACGATGGTGATGCCACCGTACTTCTCGTAGAAGGCGTGGGCCTGGTCGAAGGCCTTGCGGTTGAAGAAGCGCGAGTCCTCCCACTGGAACACCTTGGGTCCAAAGTAGCGCCCGATCGTGTAGTTGCTCTGGTTGCCCAGGATCGCCGCGCCGATCAACAGCGCCAGCACCAGCGGCAGGTTCATCAACCCGGCGCCGCACAGTGCGCCGACCACGAACAGCAGCGAGTCCCCGGGCAGGAACGGCATCACGACCACGCCGGTCTCGACGAAGATGATCAGAAACAGCAGCGCGTAGACCCAGGCGCCGTAGTTCTGCACGAAGTTGGTGAGGTGCACATCGACATGCAGGATGAAGTCGAGACCGAATTGAAGGAATTCCATGCGGCTCGATTATCGCGTTGCCGGCGGGCACCCCTTCCGGTCCGGCCAAGGCCTTGCGCGGCGACCGGCAGCCGGCGCCTTTCTACAATCAACCGATGAACGCCGTGCCCCAGCCATTCGCGCGCCGCCCGATCCGCGAACTGAGCGACGAGCTGATCAGCCAGATCGCCGCCGGCGAGGTGGTCGAGCGGCCGGCCTCGGTGGTGCGCGAGCTG
>JBDSBD010000357.1:0-6200 GCA_039921765.1 Burkholderiaceae bacterium | reverse complement strand
CTGGCGTTGACCCTGGTCTGTGCGCGCGGTCGCGTCGTTGGGTGGGCGCGATCCCGGTCGCACCTCCAACACCGGGTCACGCTCGCACTGTTCGACCCCGAGCGTTCGGAATCGCCCACGCTGCTCGTTGCGGCTGTGCTGCTGGTGGCCAGTGCATGGCTTTTCCTGGGCGTTCTCGAGGACGTGCTGTCGGGTGACCCGCTGGTGCAATTCGACCACGCCGTCTTCAGTTCACTGCAGGGTTTACGGACCGCCTGGGTCGATGGGCTCATGGTCGCCATCACCGAAGTCGGGAGCGTGCGCGTCGCCGTGCCTGTCATCGGCGCCGTCGCCCTCTTGCTCGCTGCGAAGCGCTGCTGGCGCACCTTGGCCTATTGGTTCGCGGCCGTCGGCTTCGCACAGGTGCTGGTCTGGGCGCTCAAGCTGTCTGTCGGTCGGGCGCGGCCGAGCCCCATCTACGCGGGCATCGAGCAGTATTCGTTTCCAAGCGGTCACGCGACCTCGGCCATCGTGCTCTACGGTTTCCTGGCCTTCCTGCTCGCGCGGGGGCGGAGCGCCAGATTCAAGGCGGTCGTCAGCGCCATGGCTGCCGGCCTCGCCCTGCTGATCGCGTTTTCGCGCCTCTACCTGGGCGCCCATTGGTTCTCCGATGTGCTGGCCGGCCTGAGCGTCGGGCTCGGCTGGGTGGCGTTGCTCGCCATCGCCTACACACATCATGTTCGCGAGGACAACCTGCGGACTCCGGCACTGGCGATCACTTCGCTGGGCGTGCTGGTGCTGGCATCAGCGCTCCAGATCGGTACCCAGCACGACATTGATGTCGCTCGCTACGGCGTACGGCCGCATGCCATGCCCACCTTGCTCGGTCATTGGCCCGAAGCGGGATGGCGCACGCTGCCAGCGTACAGGATCGAGCTGGGCGGCGATGCCGAGGAGCCGCTTGCACTGCAGTGGGCAGCGACCGAGCCACAACTTCTGAAGACCCTCGACGATGTCGGCTGGCGAACCGCACCACCTTGGACCCTGCAAAGCTCGCTGCTCTGGCTGCTGCCGAATCCCCCGATCGAGCAGCTTCCGGTTCTGTCCAAGCTCAACCAGGACGTGCCGCAGAAGATGGTGCTGACCAGGACCGTCGACGCTCAGAGCCGGCTGGTGCTTCGCCTTTGGCCATCAGGCCATGTGGTGGCGCCGCGGACGGCCGATCACGCGACACCCTTGTGGCTGGGCATGGTGAGCATCGAGAGGCTGCAGCATCCCGCAGCAGTGTTCACGATTGCACGGACCGATCCGAACTTCGGTGTCGCGGTGAATGAATTAGGCAAGGACCTGGCAGGTAAAGCACCGTCATTGGTGTGGCATGAACAACGAGGTGTTCCGCTTCTTCTTGTATGGTGACGTGATCGGAGCCCGACGGACCTCGTTACCCCGCACACTCCACATACCAATAGTGAAGTCCAGAACAGCTTTCATCGTGGTTGTCGCAATCGTGACCGGCACAGTGGTCGGGTTCATCGCGTTGAGAACTGCGGGCCAAGATTTGCCCGCGCACGCGCTTCGGCCAAATGATGTGAAGGTACTCGCTGCTGGCGAAAGGGTCTATGCGCAGCGTTGTGCCTCCTGCCATGGCGCACAACTTGAAGGCCAACCTGAATGGCGGTCGCGTGGTGCCGACGGCCTCTTGCCGGCGCCGCCACACGATGCCAGCGGGCACACCTGGCACCATCCCGATGAACTGCTGTTTCGCATCACCAAGTTCGGCGTGGCCAAGGCGGCCAACCTGAGCGACTACAAATCTGCGATGCCGGCGTACGAAGGAGTGTTGAGCGACGAGGAAATCGTCGCCGTGCTGTCGTGGATCAAATCGCGCTGGCCCATGTCAGTGCGCGAGCAGCACAACCAACTCAATGCGCAGAGCCTCAAAGAGCCAAAACAGTAGACCAAGGAGAGCCAGCCAGACGTTATTGCAGACCACTCGCGGGATCAGATTGGGCCGAAGAAACCGGGCAGGTCACACCAGCATCGCCGACGCGATGCGGCGTTTGCTGAAGGCGTTCGTGAAGGGTGTCATGCTGATCGGATGTTGACGGCCGATGCCAGGTTCGACCAGTGCCGGGGATTGTTGCCTGTGCCCCGCTCCACGGGCGCAGTGCGCTACGACCCGATCAGCCAGGCACGACGAATCGGTTTCATCAAGCATGTCCATGCCCTGGGCTTTTCGCTGAGCGAGGTCGCCACGCTGCTCGACCTGGCCGACGGCCGCAACCGCCGGGCGGTGCAGTCGATGGCCCCTCGCGCCTGGCGAAGATCGAAGCGAAGTTCGCCGACCTGACCCAGTTAAAAGGTACGCTGGAGGATTTGCTGCACCAGCGCCGCAGGACTGGCCAGTTGCATCCCTGTGCGATCAGCGAGGCGCTGGCCGTGCCCGCCGCAACGAGCGGACAAAGGCGAATGGTCAGTTGACCTCGATCGTGCCCACCATGCCCGCTTCCTTGTGGCCCGGCACCAGGTAGGCGTAGGTCACGGTGCCTGCCTTTGCGAACTGCCAGACGATGCCGCCGCGCTGACCCGGGGCCAGGGTGATCTGGTTGGCCTCCTTGTGCACCATGCTCGGCGTTTTCTTCATCATCTCGGCGTGTTCGTCGATCTCCTCGGCCGTGCCGATCACCATCTCGTGCGGGACCTTGCCCTTGTTGACGATGAAGAAGCGCACGGTCTCACCAGCCTTGACGCTGACCTTGTCCGGCGTGAACTGCATGGTGTCGTTCATCTCGACCGCGATGGTGCGGCTGACCTTGGCGGGATTGCCCGCCATGCCGGCCATCGATGCGTGCATTTCGTTGTGCATGCCTTGCATGCCACCACCACCCCGGTTCAGGAACCTGCGACCTATGCGCTGATGTTCGCAGGCCTCGTCGGTGTCGGACTTGCCGCTCGTCGGCGCAAGGTAGCCTGAGGCCCGTCGGACGTAAAAGAACCCGCCTATGGGCGGGTTCTTTCATTGGGACTTGCCGGCAGGGCTTGACGATTTGACGTGCTTTCTTCCAGATGCATCAAGCGAAGGAAGTGAAGCCGGCTCACCGGAACAGCCCGACAGTTACTGCGCGTGATCGAGATCCAGTGATTCAGCGCCATGTCACCCCTGACGCTGGTGTCGTGTTTCGCGCACCGTACGATTTTGCGGCCGAGAAAGCTCAATGAGCTTCACACTGCGACAGATTTCGCGTCTCGTCAGTAAAGACCGACGAACGGATTCGTCTGCGGACCTACTCACTCGCTAGAGTTCGCCGTATGTGCGGATGTCACGTTTGTACGCTGTCGTTGTGGGCATTGCTGGGGCAGCGGCCGTTCTGGCCGACAACCGCGCCGGCGACCACGGCCCAGCCGTCGACACAAGGCGACGTGCTGCACGCGCGTCCGGCGGTAGTGAACTATGGCGGAAGTGTCGGGATCGTCGTGTTCTACGGCGCCGTTGACGGCATGCCGCATGCCATCAACGGCAATCAGACCGGCAGCGGGGCCGGTGGTGGACTGTGGAGCTTCGTGCCCGAGAAGGTGTTCGGCAAGCTGAACCGATTGAGGACCAATTCGCCACTCATCCGCTTGCCCACCACCACCTACCTCACCGCAACGCCGCGCAGCGACTTCATCGACGGTCTGATCGGCATGTACCTGAAGACTAATGCCAGCAACGGCAGCGACCGGGGCATCATCTATGTCGGCATGCGGCGCGGCGGTCGACAGTTCTACGCGTTCGACGTGACCTCGCCTACTGCGCCCAGGTTCCTCCGGAAAAAGATCGGCTGTGCAGCGGATGCTCCGCTGCTGGGCCAAGCCGGGTCCGAGCCGAAGATTGCGTGCATCAGGGGCAACTCCACTCCCGTGGTGATCATCGATGGCGGTTACGCCGCAACGGCCAAAGACGTCGGCAGCCGGGACGTCACGACAACCGGCAACGCCGTCTACGTGCTGGAGGCGTTCACCGCGACCGTACTGAAGCGTTTCACGGCGCTGAGCAGTGGCTCCATCTCGGGCAGCATCGGCGCCGATGTCGCCGAACGCGTCTATGCGGTTGATCTCGGGGCAGGTGGATCGATCGACTTCGAAACGCGCGGCGGTGGCTATGGAGCCTCCGACTGGAATATCCACGAGGTGGCCGACCTCAGCGGCGGCACCACACCCGGGCGCAAATGCTCTTTCCCGCCCGATGTCATCGTCACTCGTGATTTCACGGCTATGACGTTCGGATCGGGCGACCATGAAAAGCCGCCGCTCAGTACTACCGACGTGCATTTCTCCCAGATTTTAGACCGGCACCTCGCGGCCAGTGTGCCGGCAAACGGCTCGCCGAGCCTCTGGACGGATTTTCACCCAGTCGGCGCGGCCAGCGATGTCAGCGGCAGCGGCTGCCATATGTCGCTTGCTCAAGGAGAAAAGGGCGTGAACGGGTCGACGTCGATCGTGAGCCTCAGCTATTTCGGCACCAACCGGCCGTGGCCTACATCCGCCGGCAACGTGTGCTCCGCCAATCTCGGGTTCATCAAAAGCTATGCGATGCCGTTGTTCTGCGTCGCGGGCGACGGCTCGGTGCTCAGCGGCGGTGGCCTGTGCCACCGAGCCTGGTGTCGGGGTTGGTCACGGTGGCCTGTACCGCGCCGGACGAAGCAGGTTCCGTTCGTCATCGGTGCTCGGAACCCGAGCGGCTCGGCGATCCAGGCCTCACGTCTGCGCCCATCAGTGAACGCGCCACCGCTGCGACGCTCCTGGCACCAGGAAGTGAAGCGGTGAAATCGGTCGCGTATCCATTCGACCGTCAATCGGCAGCTTCCCCTGACGCGAAAACCCGCCGATGAGTGCCGCTCTCACCGGTGCAGCGCACCACCGCGTACGGCGGCCACGCCCATCGAGAACAAGCGAAAACTGGACATGGACGTCCGACGCGAGCACCGGTGCCAGGAGAATCCAATGAAATCCCGTTCCCCGATTGACTGGGTCGCAGAACGCTATCCACTTGGCGAACGAGACAAGTCGCTGTCGCCAGTTGCCCGCTCGTGGTTTCGGGCATTGCCTGTGCCGCTACGCCCGAACGATTTGTGCTCGCACTATCCACGCGTTGCCAATCGGCTCGCTTTGTGCTGGCCGGACCGTGCGCTCACAGAATGCCTGTTCAATGATCTCCTGCTCGACAAGCGCGGTGGACGCAAAGGCTTTCCGTCAGAGATTGCGGCAGAGTTGCTGCGGTTGCGCCGCCTCAGTCTGTCGCGACCGGCGGCCCTTCAATCGGAATCGCCGCAAGACAAATGGTCGCAGCATTTGCAAGCGCCCAGCGATCGGTAAGCCATGGCTCGGGCCAGCGCCGCGCGCAACTACTCGTGGCTAGGTCGGGCGCGGCCCATCGACACGGTTTGCGTCGATTGCTCGTGCACTGTCCCAACCGAGCCACCAGTGATACGCCCGAGCATCCATCTTTTCCTGTTCCAAAAGGTTGACAATCGGATAGACGACAGGACGTAGGTAGGGATTGGCGTCTCTGGGGACCGCGGAGGCGTAGGCTTTCATTCCGGCGTCATCACAGACTTCGTGCAGCAGCCGTTCCTTTTGCTGTCGGGTGGAAGACCGGGTTGCATATTGACGCATCTTGCCTTCATCCTTACGTTGCGAGGACTCGTCGTTCGAACCGAGCAGTGCGTGGAGGGATTGCAACCGTGCCGGCATCAGTCGCCTCCGTGCTTGCCCTTGTGCTTCTCCCTCTTTCCCTTCCCGTTCTCGTGATCGTGGCCGTGTCGTTCGCCGTAGCGCTCACGCACCCAGCTTTCCTGGACGAAGTAGACCGGCTGGCCGCAGGCGTTGTATCGGGCACAGTGCTTCGCCCAATGCTTTTGGTGGCCCGGCGGCACGTACAGGTAGAGCGGCTGTTGATGCACCACCACCGGCGCGGGCGCGATGATCACTGGCTGCGCATAGACCACTGGTGGCGGAACGTTGCCGATTTCGATACGGCCATAGACGCCAGGCTGCGTAATCGAGACCGACACGCCGACGTTCGTCTGCGCCCACGCAAAGTTCGCCGCGCCAACGGCGAGGAGAAGGACAGTGATGCGTTTCATGGAGGTTCTCCGGTTGCGATCTGAAAGCGCAGGTTGTTCATTCAGGGGAAGGTGAACGTTACCGGAGGGGCGGCGCTAGACACGTCGATGGCCTGT
>JBDSBD010000356.1:0-10834 GCA_039921765.1 Burkholderiaceae bacterium | reverse complement strand
CGGGCTCAGGCACGCCGCGCTCGCCTGGTACGCGATTCATGTCGATGCTCGAGTTCGGCGTGCTGTTCCCATCGGTGCTGAACGGCCTGACGACGGGCGCCGTCTACGCGCTGATCGCGCTCGGGTTGACCCTGATCTACGGCGTGCTGCACATCATCAACTTCGCCCACGGGGCGGCGTTGATGGTGGCGCTGTACGCCGTCTATCTGCTCAAGACGCGGTTCGGCATCGACCCGTACCTGGCCACGCCGCTGCTCGTCGCGGGCATGTTCGTGTTCGGCTACGCCTTGCAGCGCGGCATCATCAATCGCGCCAGCCATGGCAAGGACGAGAACATCCTGCTCGTCACCCTGGGTCTGTCGATCGTGTTGGAGAACCTGGCACTGGTCGTCTTCAAGTCGGACACCTACAGCATCGATACGCCCTACACGCTCACCACCATCGCGATCGGCCCGGCGATGATTTCGTTGCCCAAGATCGTTGCCTTCTTCGGTGCGCTCGTGGCCTGCGCGCTGCTGCTGTGGGTCGTGCAGCGCACCGACCTCGGCCGCGCGATCCGCGCCGTCGCCAAGCAAAAGGAGGGCGCCAAGCTGATGGGCATCGACGTCGAGCATGTCTACGCGATGTCATTCGGCCTGGGCCTGGCGTGTCTGGGCGCCGCCGCCTGCCTGCTGTTGCCGGCCTACTACGTCAACCCGCAGGTCGGCAACGGTTTCGTGCTGGTGGCCTTCACCATCGTCGTGCTGGGCGGCATGGGCAGCTTTGCCGGGGCGCTGGTCGGCGGGTTGCTGATCGGCGTGGTCGAGTCGCTGGGCGGCTTGTTTCTGGGTGAATCGCTCGGCCAGATCGGCATCTTCCTGATCTTCATCGCGGTGCTGTTGTTCCGCCCGCAAGGGCTGTTCGGCGCGAAGGCCTGAGGGCGACGAGCGATGAAGGATCTGGGGCTCATCCTGGCATTTGCCGCGCTCGTGACGGGCGCTTCGTTCGCGTCCGATTCGGGCGTGTTCCTGACCTTCCTGATGATGACCCTGTATGCCGCGCTGCTTGCGCAGGCGTGGAATCTGCTTGGCGGCTACGGCGGCCAGATGTCGTTCGGCCACGCGCTGTTCTTCGGCACCGGCGCCTACGCGCAGGCGGTGGCGCAGATCAGCGGCGGGTTGAACCCGTGGCTCGCGCTGCCGTTGTCGGTTGCGGCCGCTGCTGCGGTGGGCCTGTTCGTCGGTGCATTGACCTTTCGCTACGGCCTGAAGGGCTCGTACTTCGCGCTCGTCACGCTCGCCTTCGCCGAGGTGTTTCGCATCCTCGCGGTGTCGGTCTGATTCACCGGCGGCGGCGTCGGGTTGATGCTGCCGCTGCGCGAATCGGCCGCCAACCTGCAGTTCGAATCCAAGCGCGGCTATGTGCTGTTGATCCTGGCGTTCGTCGTCGCCGCACTGCTGGCCACAGCGTGGCTGCGTCACTCGCGCTTTGGCGCCTACCTGCAGGCGGTGCGCGACAACGAAGACGCGGCGCGCGCGATCGGTGTGAACCCGTTTCGCATCAAGCTCGGCGCCATCACCTTGTCGGGGGCCTTCATGGGCGCGGCCGGCGCGTTCTACGTGCAGGTGTTCCAGTACATCGACCCGGGCATTGCATTTGGCCTGAACATCTCGGTCGAGGCCCTGGTCGGGGCCATCGTCGGCGGCCTGGGCACCTTGTGGGGACCGCTGCTCGGCGCGGCGGTACTGCACCTGCTGTCCGACCTGACGCGCAACCTGTTCGGCCAGGTGCCGGGCATCAGCATGGTGATCTACGGCTCGGTGCTGGTGCTGATCGTGATGTTCATGCCGCGCGGCATCGCGGGGGTCGGGCGCTCGGTGCGCGAGCTGTGGCGGCGTGGCGGTGGCGAACGTGGCTGAACCAGTCCAGCCGTTGCTGGCGCTGCGCGGCGTGTCGATCGCGTTCGGCGGGCTGCGTGCGGTGCAGGACGTCAGTCTGGAGGTCCACGCCGGCACACTGGCCGCGCTGATCGGCCCGAACGGCGCCGGCAAGACAACCTTGTTCGCGTTGATGTCGGGTTTCCTGCGCCCGGACCACGGCTCCGTCCGGTTCGATGGTGTCGACATCACCGGCCGCACACCCGAGATGAACGCACGCCTGGGCATGACGCGCACCTTCCAGATCGTCCAGCCGTTTGCGGCCCAGACGGTGCGCAAGAACATCGCGGTCGGCGCTCACCTGCGCCTGCCGGAGCGCCGCGCTGCACTGGCCGAGGCGGAGCGCGTGGCCGAGCGCGTCGGCCTGGCCGCGCAGCTCGACAAGCCGGCCGCCGACCTGACCGTGGGCGGACGCAAGCGCCTGGAGCTGGCGCGCGCGCTCGCCACCCGACCGCGCCTGCTGCTGCTCGACGAGGTGCTCGCAGGGCTGAACCCGCAGGAGATCGATGCGATGCTGCCGGTGCTGCGCGGCATCGTCGCCGGCGGCACCACGGTGCTGATGATCGAGCACGTGATGCAGGCGGTGATGAACCTGGCGCAGCAGGTCTGGGTCCTGGCGCAGGGCGAGCTGATCGCCGCGGGCACGCCGCAGCAGGTCACGGCGGACCCCGGGGTCATCGAGGCCTACCTCGGGCAAGGGGCGGCAAAGCGCCTGGCGCAGGCCGCTGCGGGTGGCGGGGTGGCGCGATGATCTCCAGGGCGCGCCACCGGATCGTTCGTGCGCCGTCTTCAGCCTGCGGCGCTGCGCGTGGGTTGCCCGATGAGCGCGCTGCTCGAGATCCGCGGCCTGCGCGGCGGCTACGGCCGCGGCGAGGTGCTGCGCGGCGTCGACCTGGAGGTGCGCGACGGCGAGATCGTCGCGCTGCTCGGCAGCAATGGCGCCGGCAAGACCACGCTCAACAACCTGATCTGCGGCATCCACCCGGCCTGGGCCGGCAGCGTGCACTTCGACGGCCGCGACCTGACGCGTGCGCATTACCGCACGGTGGTTCAGGCCGGGCTGATCCAGGTGCCCGAGGGGCGCAAGATCTTCCCCAACCTGTCGGTGGCCGAGAACCTCGAGCTCGGCTCGTTCGCACGCGCCCGCGAGCGCCGCGGCGCGAACCTGGCCAAGGTGTTCGAGATCTTCCCGCGCCTGGCCGAGCGGCGCCGCCAGATCGCCGGAACGATGAGCGGCGGCGAGCAGCAGATGCTCGCGGTCGGCCGCGGCCTGATGGCCGAGCCGCGCCTGTTGCTGCTCGACGAACCTTCGCTCGGTCTCTCGCCGCTGCTGGTGGACGAGCTGTTCGAGTTGATCCAGCGTCTGCACCGCGGCGGCCTGTCGGTGCTGCTGGTCGAACAGAACGTCGCGCAGTCGCTGGCGATCGCCGATCGCGCCTACGTGCTCGAGAACGGTGCGCTGCGCTTCAGCGGCCGCCCCGACGAACTGTTGGCGAGCGATGAGCTCAAACGTGCCTACCTCGGGCTCTGAGCCCGCGTTTCCATTGAGAAGAACATGACCATGCAACGACGCCGCCTGCTGGTGGCGACCGCGGCTGCGCTGGGAGCCCATCCGCTGGCCGCGCTGGCGCAGCCCGGTGGCCCGCCGATCCGGTTGCTGGTGGGCGCCTCGCCCGGCGGCACGACCGACACGCTGGCGCGCGAGATCGCACCCGAGATGGGGCAGTTGCTCGGCCGCCTGGTGCTGGTCGAAAACAAGTCCGGGGCAGGCGGCAATCTGGCCGCCGACGCGGTGGCCAAGTCGGCGCCGGACGGCAGCACCTTGCTGCTCAGCTTCACCAGCCACACCATCAACGCCACGCTCTACCCGAAGTTGCCCTACGACCCGGTGGCCGACTTCACGCCGCTGACGATGGTGGCGACGTCGCCCTCGGTGCTGGTGGCGCATCCTTCGATGCCGGCCAACAACGTGCGCGAGTTGATCGCGTACGCCAAGGCGCATCCGGGCGCACTCAACTTTGCGATCGGCGGCATCGGCTCGTCATTGCATCTGGCTGGCGAGGCGTTCAAGCTGCAGGCAGGAGTCTTCATCGTCAACATCCCGTACCGCGGCACGTCGCCGGCGGTGGCCGATGTGCTGGCCGGCAACGTGCTGCTGATGTTCGCCGCACCGGGCAACGTGCGCTCGCTGGTGGCTGCCGGCAAGCTCAAGGCGCTGGGCGTGACGAGTGCACATGCGCTGCCGCAGTTTCCCGGCGCGGCACCGATCGCCACGGTGCTGCCGGGCTATGAATCGTCGGCCTGGTTCGGTTTGTTCGGGCCGGCCGGCATGACGAGCGAGCTGACCCGGCGCACCAGCGACGCGGCCCGCACCGCGATCCGAAGCGATGCATTTCGCAAGCGTGCCGAGCTCGATGCGATGCAGCCGGTCGGCAACAGCCCGGAAGAGTTCGCGCGCTTCGTGAAGGCCGACGTGGCGCGCTGGGCCAGGCTCGTGAAGTATTCGGGCGCCCGGCCGTGAGGTGGATGTCATGAGCCCACAGACTCTGGCGCAAAAGCTCATCGCCCACGCGGCGCAGCGCGAGCAGGTCGTGCCCGGCGAGATCGTCAACGCGAAGGTCGATCTCGCGATGTTCCACGACTCGAGCGGGCCGCGCCGGCTCAAGCCCATGTTGGATGAGCTCGGCGCGCACATCTGGGACCCGGCGCGCGTGGTGCTGGTGATGGATCACTACGTGCCCGAACGCGACGACGAGTCGCGCCGCATCGTGCGCATCGCGCGCGACTGGGCCGGCGAGGTCGGCCTCACGCATGTCTACGACAGCCAGGGCATCTGCCACGTCGTGCTGCCCGAGCGCGGCCATCTGCGCCCGGGGCTGTTCTGTGTCGGCGGTGATTCGCATTCGCCCACCGGCGGCGCGTTCGGTGCCTTCATGTTCGGCATCGGCAGCACCGAGATGCTCGGCGTGATGGTCACCGGCGAGCTCTGGATCAAGGTGCCTCAGACGATCCGCATGCGCTGGGACGCGCGGCTCATGGACGGCGTGAGCGCCAAGGACATGATGCTGCACATGATCGGCCGCTTCGGCATGAACGGCGGCCAGTACCAGGCGGTCGAGTACACCGGCAGCGCGGTGACGGCGCTCAGCATGGCCGAGCGCATGACCCTGGCCAACATGACCGCCGAACTCGGCGGCCAGACCGGCCTGATCGCACCCGACCGCACCACACGCGAGTGGCTTGCCGGTGTGTGCGTCGAGGTCGACGCGAGCGACGTCGAGCGCTGGCGCAGCGACCCTGACGCGCCGCTGCTCGCAGAGCACGTGTTCGACGCGGCCACACTGGCGCCCCAGGTCGCGCTGCCGCACAGCCCGTCGAACGCGAAGCCGGTGGTCGAATGCGCCGGCCAGCCGATCGACGTGGCCTACATCGGCGCCTGCAACGGTGCCAAGCTCGATGACCTGCGCGCCGCCGCCCGCGTTCTGCAGGGCCGACATGTCGCGTCGGGGATTGAATTGATGGTCGCGCCAGCGAGCCTGCGCGAGCAGGCCGTGGCCGAGGCCGAGGGCGTGATGCAGACCCTGCGCGATGCCGGCGCCCAGGTGCTGCCGATGGGCTGCGGCGCCTGCGCCGGCTACGGCAGCCGTTTCAAGGCGGGCAGCCGCGTCGTCTCGACCACCGCGCGCAACTTCCGCGGCCGCATGGGCGGCACCGACACCGAGGTGTTCCTCGCCTCGCCGTTCACGGTTGCGGCCTCGGCGCTGCGCGGCACGATCAGCGATCCCCGCGAGGTGCTGGCATGAGTGCCGCCACCGCCCACCGCGTCTGGCGCCTGCCCGCCGACGTCGACACCGACCAGCTCGCGCCCGGCTCGGTGATGCAGTTCGGCGTCGACGTGATCGCGCGCCACTGCCTGACGGCGCTGCGCCCCGACTTCACCGTCGGCGTGCACCCGGGCGACGTGATCGTGGCCGGCGCGAACTTCGGCATCGGCTCGTCGCGCGAGCAGGCGGCGTCGGTGCTGGTGCACCTGGGCGTGGCCGCGGTGATCGCGCCGTCCTTCGGCGGGCTGTACTTCCGCAATGCATTCAATGTGGGTCTGCTGCTGCTCACCTGCACGCAGGCCGGCACGCTGCGCGAGGGCGAATGCATTGCCTTTGACGCACACCGCGGCGAGGTTGTCGGCGAGGGTGGCGCCGTGCTCGGCTGCGATCCGACCCCCGACTTCCTGCTCGATATGGTGGAAGCCGGCGGCCTGCTGAATGTCCTGAAACGCCGTTTTGCCAAGGAGGCACCCGGTGCCTGAACTTCCGCTCCACCCGACCCAGGCGATCCAGGGCGCCGGCCCGATCGATCCGGTCACGCTCGCCGTGCTGAAGGGCCGGCTCGAGCAGATCGCCGACGAGATGGACGCCACGCTCTACCGCAGCGCGTTCAACCCGATCATCGCCGAGGCCCACGACGCCTGCCACGGCCTGTACGACGCGGGCAGCGGCGACACGCTGGTGCAAGGCAAGTCGGGGCTGCCGGTGTTCGTCGGCGCGATGGCGTTTGCGGTGCGCATGGCGATCAAGGTCGCGGCCGAACGCGGTGGTATGCGGGAGGGCGACGTCTGGCTGTTCAACGACCCGTACGAGGGCGGCACCCACGCCAACGACTTCAAGCTCGTGCGTCCGCTGTTCCGGGCCGGCAAGCTGTACTGCTTTCTCGCCTCGGCCGCGCACTGGCACGATGTCGGCGGCAACGTGCCCGGCAACTACAACCCGGTGGCCACCGAATGCTGGCAGGAGGCGGTGCAGATCCCGCCGGTGCGCATCGTGCGCGCCGGCGTGCTGCAAGACGATGTGCTCGCGATCCTGACGGCCAACACGCGATTGCCCGACAGCCTGTTCGGCGATCTGAACGGCCAGCTCGCGGCGCTCGAGCTCGGTGAGCGCCGCCTGCACGTGCTGCTCGACGAATACGGTGACGCGACGGTGCGCAGCGCGCTGACGAGCCTGCGCGAGCGCGCGCTGCGCCTGATGCGCTCGAACATCGCGCAGTTCCCGGACGGTCACTACCGCTTCGACGACGTGCTCGATAACGACGGCGTGGTTGACGCGCCGCTCGCGATCGCGCTCGACATGACGGTCGAAGGCGAGCACATGACGCTCGACTTTTCGCGCAGCTCGCCCGCGTGCGCCGGCCCGGTCAACATCTCGCGTGCGACCGCGGTGGCGGCCTGCTACGTTGCGCTCAAGCACCTGTTTCCCGAGGTGCCGGCGAACGCCGGCGTGCTCGACGCGGTCGAGTTCGTGATCCCCGACGGGCTGGTGATTTCGGCGGCGCGGCCGCGCCCGGTGGGCGGCTACACCGAGACCATCCTGCGCATGATCGACGTGATCTTCAGCGCCGCGGCGCTGGCACGGCCGAGCCAGGCGATCGCGCAGGCCTACGGCACCATCAACGCGCTGTCGATCGCCGGGCTGCGCAGCGATGCGGCGCGGCGCGGCCAGCGCTGGGTCATGTTCAGCTTCTTCGGTGGCGGGCACGGCGCGCATGCCGGCGGCGATGGTCTGAACCATGGCAACGCGCCGATCTCGATGGCGACCATCCCACCGCTCGAGATCCTCGAGGCGGCGTACCCGGTGCGCTTCACGCAGTGGTCGCTGCGCAGCGGTTCGGGCGGCGATGGGCGCCAGCGCGGCGGGCTGGGCGCCATCTACGAGATCGAGCTGCTCGAGGAGTCGGCCGAGGTCTTCATCTTTGGCGAGCGTGCACGCTCGGGACCGAAAGGCGTGGCCGGCGGCGCGAGCGCCGCGCTCAACCGCTTCAGCTACCGCCAGGGCGACACCTGGCACACACCGCCCATGGCCTCCAAGATGATCGGCATCCACCTGGTGCGCGGCGAGCGCGTGCGTCTCGAGACACCGGGTGGCGGGGGTTACGGGCCTGCGGGCGAGCGCAGCGCCGCGGCGCGCGCGCGCGATGTGGCGCTCGGCTATGTCGAGACCGCCGCGAAGGCGCAACAATGAAGACGACCACGCAGCGGCTGGCGAACCGCAGACACCGCGCGGGCCGGTCCGGCGCGAAGCACGCACGGAGGGCGCGATGAGCGCGGCGAGGCCGGTCCCGGCCCGCCCCTCGCTCGTCGTCGGCGTCGACGTCGGTGGCACCTTCACCGACCTGTTCGTGCTCGACGAGGCCAGCGCCACGGCGCGCGCCATCAAGGTGCCGTCGACGCGCGGCGCCGAGGCGCGTGGCTTCATGAACGGCATCGAGCGCGCCGCGGCGGCGCCCGACGGTGTCGGCCAGGAAGGTCGCGCCGGCCCGGCGGCCGGCATTGCGACCATCGTGCACGGCACCACGGTGGGAACCAACGCGCTGCTCGAGCGCAAGGTCGCGCGCACCTGCATCATCACGACGCGTGGTTTTCGCGACGTGCTCGAGATGCGCCGGCGCGACCGGCCGCAGACCTGGGGTCTGCGCGGCGGCTTCGAGCCACTGGTGCCGCGCGACCTGCGCCTCGAGGTCGACGAACGCGTGCTTGCCGACGGCACGCTGCTTGAGCCGGTGAACCTGGCGCAGGTCGAGGCCGCGGCGCGCCAGCTGCTCGCCGCCGGCTGCGACGCGGTCTGCGTGTTCTTCATCAACACCTACGCCAACGCGACGAACGAGCGCGCCGCGGCGGCCGCGGTGCGCGCACTGTGGCCGAACCCGCACGTCACCGCAGCCAGCGAGGTGCTGCCCGAGATCCGCGAGTTCGAGCGCTGTTCCACCGCCACCATCAACGCCGCGCTTCAGCCGGTCGTGGGCGAGTACCTGCAGCGCCTCGATGCCGATCTGCACGCGCACGGCTTCGCCGGCGAGCTGCTGATCGTGCAGAGCAACGGCGGCGTGATGTCGCGCCAGACCGCCTGCGACATGCCGGTGCGCACCACGCTGTCGGGCCCGGCGGCCGGCGTCATCGCCTGCGCCGAGATCGCGCGCGCGGCGGGGTTTCAGAACGTCATCACCGGCGACATGGGCGGCACCTCGTTCGACGTGTCGCTGGTGGCGAACGGCGAGGCCGCGCTCGCGGCGCAGACCTCGATCGACTTCGGCCTGGTGGTGCGCGCGCCGATGATCCAGATCGAAACCATCGGCGCGGGCGGGGGTTCGATTGCCTCCGTCGATCGCGGCGGCTTGCTGCAGGTCGGGCCCGAGTCGGCCGGCAGCGACCCGGGCCCGGCCTGCTACGGGCGCGGCAACACCCGGCCCACCGTGACCGATGCTAACGTGCTGCTCGGGCGCATTGCCGCCGACCGTCCGCTCGGTGGCGGCCTGCTCGGCGCGATGGATGCGGCGCTCTCCGAGGAGGCGATCCGCCGCCATGTCGCCGAGCCGCTCGGCCTGGAGGTGCTGGCCGCGGCCGAGGCGATGCTCGCGGTCGCCGACGCCCGCATGGCGGGTGCCGTGCGCGTGGTCTCGATCGAGCGCGGCCACGATCCGCGCCGCTTCGCCTACATGCCGTTTGGCGGCGGCGGCGCGCTGCACGTGTGCGCGATGCTGCGCGAGGTCGGTGCCGCGAGCGGCCTGGTGCCGCGCTATCCCGGTGTGACTTCGGCGCTCGGCTGCGTCATCGCCGATATGCGCCACGACGCGGTGCAGACCTTGAACCGGCCGCTCGCCGAACTCGATTTCGACGCGGTGTCGACCCGCATCGAGGCGCTCGCGGCCGAATGCCAGCGGCGCCTCGATTCAGCCGGCGTGGCTTTTGCCGGCGTGCGTGAGCTGATCGAGTTCGACATGCTGTACACCGGTCAGACCCACACGCTGCGTGTCGAAGTCGCGCGCGCCGCGCTCGACCCGGCCGGCGTGGCGGCGGCCTTCGAGCAGGCCTATCGCGAGGCCTTCGGTCGGATCCTGCCGGGCATCCCGGTGCGCGTGATGAACCTGCGCTATGCGCGCATCGGCCAGCGCCCGAAATTCGACCTCGCGGTGCTGGCGCCGACCACGACCACGATGCCGCAGCCGAGCGGTGTGCAGCGCGTGTTCCACGCCGGCCGCTGGTGGGACGCGCTGCGCTACCCGCGGCTCGAGCTGCCGGTGGGCAGCCACGTGCCGGGCCCGGCGATCCTCGAGCAGCCCGACACCACGGTGTGGCTGGAGCCGGGCTTCGATGCGCGCGTCGATGCGCTCGGCAACCTGTTGATCTCGGCCGAGGGGAATGGCCCATGACACCCGCATTCGAGGCGCGCCGCAGCGCGCTCATCATCATCGATCTGCAAAACGACTTCCTCGCCGCCGAGGGCGCCTATGCGCGCGGTGGCGCGGCCAGCGAGGTGACGCGCGCCTTGCCGGCGCGGGTGGCGCCGCTGGCGCGTGCGCTCAAGGCGGCGGGCGGCATGGTGGTGGCGAGCCGCTTCACGCTCTGGCCCGATGCGGCCGGCGAGCCGATGATTGCCGCGCACCTGCACGCGCTGCGCCCGTTCCTGCGCCGCGGCGACTTCGCGCCCGGCAGCCGCGGCCAGGCGACGGTGGACGCGCTCGCGCCCTTTGTCGACGTGTCGGTGGACAAGGTCGCGTACTCGGCGTTCTTCAACACCCAGCTCGACTGGGTGCTGCGCCACGCCGGCATCGACACGGTGGCGGTCTGCGGCATCGTCACCAACGGAGGCGTGGCCAGCACGGTGCGCGACGCGCATCTGCGCGAATACCACACGCTCGTCCTCGCCGACGGCTGCGCAGCCTTCAAGACCGAGACCCACGAGACCTCGCTGGCCGATCTGCGCGGCCTCGCCGAGGTGCTGGATTGTGCTGAACTGCTGGCGCGCCTGCCGTGATGGGCGAGCCGGACAAGCCGGACAAGCCGGACGCGCGACGCCAGCCGAGTGTCATCCGCGCCGCGGCGCAGCAGGCTGGGTGGCCGCACGTGCCGGTGGCCATCGTCGGCGCCG
>JBDSBD010000355.1:0-4221 GCA_039921765.1 Burkholderiaceae bacterium | reverse complement strand
GGTGTAGTAGTCGGTGCCGTCCACCAGCTTGTGGGTCTTGGTGCTGGCCAGCACGGTCTCGAACGCGAGGCCCGATTCGATCAGCACGATGTGCGGGGAAAGCGAGCAGGTGCCGGGGCTGTAATAGAGCTTCATGAATTTGATTCGTTGAATGTAAGGAAGGGGAGCCTCATTACACTGCGTTCGCCCGGATCCTGCTGGAGCCCCGCACCGGGTGCGGTCATTCGATCCGTTTCACGATTGCGTGCAATGGTGTCGCCTTTTCACGCAGCGGATGCGGTCGTACATTGAGATCATGAACGTCCTTACTTCTCTCCAGCATCCGCGCCTGGTCGAACGTCTGGTGCGCGGGCAGCCCACGTCTGACGGCGCCGGCGTCAAGCTCACCCGCGTGTTGAACCAGCCGCTGCAAAAGCGCCTCGACCCGTTCCTGATGCTCGATGCTTTCGGCAGCGACGCAGCCTCCGACTACATCGGCGGCTTCCCCGATCACCCGCATCGCGGCTTCGAGACCGTGACGATCATGCTCGAGGGTCGGATGCGCCACCACGACAGTGTCGGCAATGTCGGCCTGCTCGAGCCCGGCAGCGTGCAATGGATGACCGCCGCGCGCGGCATCATCCACTCCGAGATGCCCGAGCAGGAGGAAGGCCGCATGGCTGGCTTCCAGCTCTGGGTCAACCTCGCGGCCGCCGACAAGATGGGCCCGCCCGCCTACCGCGACGTGGCGCCGGCCGACGTGCCGGTGGTCGAGCTCGCCGATGGCGTGCGCGTGCGCGTGATTGCCGGCGAGGCGCTCGGCGTGCCTGGCGCCGTGAGTCGGCCGACGACCGAGCCGATCGTGCTCGACATCACGCTGCCATCCGGCCAGAGCTTCGACGCCGCACTGCCGGCCGGGCACAACGCGTTCGCCTACGTTTACGGCGGCGCGATCGACATTGCCGGCGATGGCGGAGCCACGACCCGCGTCGACAGCGAGCGCATGGCGATCCTCGCCAACGATGCGCGTACCGACGGCGTGCGCCTCGTTGCCGCTTCAAGCGAACCCGCCCATGTGCTGCTGGTGGCCGGCAAGCCGCTGCACGAGCCGATCGCGCAACACGGCCCGTTCGTGATGAACACGGTCGACGAGCTGCACGAAGCCGTGCGCGACTACCAGCGCGGCACGCTGGCGGCCTGAGCCGCTGGAGCGAAACGCCTGCGGAGCTGCGCAGCGCAAGCGGCTCACCTCGCGCCGGCTCTGCCGGGTTTGCACCGAGGCCTCGACAGGGCGCGAGCCGCTGCAGCGAAGCGGAGCGCCTGCGCGGCCGTGTTGGCCCGTTCGCGCCCAACCCCTCCCAACCGGAAAGCGGCCCCGGCATCGGCTACTCTCTCGCTTTAGCTTGTCGAGAAAGCCCGTCCCATGCCCCGTCCGATCCTCGAAGAAGCTCGCCTGCACCCGATGGTGCGCGACAAGGTCGCGAACCTGAATGCGGACATCGTGCACAACGTGAACTCGGCCGCGCTGTCGAATGCGGTGCTGGTCGTCGGCATGGCGGGCAACCCGTTCTGCCGCCGCGCCCGCAAGGCACTGGCCGCCGCCGGCATCGCGCACCACTACCTCGGGTACGGCAGCTACCTGAGCCGCTGGCGCCAACGCAATGCGTTGAAGATGTGGACGGGCTGGCCGACCTTGCCGATGGTGTTCGTCAAGGGCTCGCTGGTGGGGGGTGCGCAGGAACTGCGCGGCCTGATCGACAGTGGCGAGCTCAATCGCCTGCTGGGTGAGTAAGGCACGCCACGCTCCGGGCTGTGCGACGGGTGCGTCGGCCACGCCCGACGCATCGGCAGCCGCCAGCTGAAGCCCACGGTTGGCTCGGACACAGCCGGCGGGCCTTGCATGCCAATGACGATGCGCAACCGATGCGGCCATGGGGCGCAGGCGCTCGAAGAGGGGGCGGCATGACACGCCAAGCGATGCGCGCCGCAGCGGTCGCCGTGTTGCTGCTGACCCTGACCCTCATCACGGCCAGTCACGCCGCCCAGGCCAGTGCGCTCACCGAATGCCGCATCCCCGGCATCCGCAACAGCGTGCAATGCGGCGTGCTGGAGCGCCCGCTCGATCCCTCTCGACCCGATGGCACGAAGATTGCGCTGCATTTCGTCGTCGTGCCGGCGATGGCACGGCGCAAGCTGCCCGATCCGGTGTTCGTACTCGCCGGCGGGCCGGGCCAAAGCGCGATCTCGATCGCACCGCAGACCCTCGCGCTGTTTGCACGTCTGCACAACCGGCGCGACCTCGTGTTCATTGATCAGCGCGGCACGGGCAAGTCGGCACCGCTCGGGTGCAATGACCCGCAGCACGAGCCGCTGGACGAACAAGCCGACCCCGATCGACAGTTCGAGCGCCTGATGGAATGCAAGGCGGCGCTGCTGAAGCTGCCCTACATCCAGCGGCCCGCCGACCTGGGCCTGTTCACGACCCCACTGGCGATGCAGGACCTCGATGCGGTGCGCCGCGATCTTGGCGTTGCGCGGATCAACCTGATCGGCGGCTCCTACGGTACGCGCGCGGCACTCGAGTACATGCGCCAGTTCCCGGGCGCCGTCCGGCGCGCCGTGCTCGATGGCGTGGCACCCCCGGACATGGTGTTGCCGACCAGCGTTTCGACCGACGCACAGGCGGTGCTCGATGCACTCTTCACCGCCTGCAAACACGAGCCCGCTTGCGCCAGGACCTATCCGAAGCTGCGCGCCGACTGGGCTGCGCTGCTGGACAGCTTGCCCAGGGAAGTGACGGTGCCAAACCCGCTGACCGGCACACCCGCGCGCTTTGCACTCACGCGCGACATGCTGCTCAGCGCGATCCGCGGGACGCTGTATGCGCCAGCCGTGGCCGCCGCGCTGCCGGCGGCCATCAGCGCCGCGGCGCAAGGGCGCGTCGAGGCCTTGGTCGGGATGGGCGCGCTGCTGTCGTCGCGCCGAGGAGCTGAGCTCGCGATGGGGATGCATTTCTCGGTGGTCTGCGCCGAAGACATGCCACTGCTCGACGCCGGGCGTGGCACCCCCAACCCGCCCGGCCGGGACTTCGGCAAGAACTTCGCCAACCTGTACCGGCACGTGTGCTCGAACTGGCCACGCGGCGCGGTGCCGGCGGCGTTCTACCAGGTGCCGGCCAGCCGCACCCCCGCGCTGCTGCTCGCCGGCGGGCTCGACCCGGTCACGCCGCCGCGCCACGCCGCGCACGTGGCGCAGGCGCTGGGCCCGAGCGCGCAGCTCGTGGTGGTGCCCAACGCCGGCCACGGCGTGATGGGGATCGGTTGCGTGCGTGACGTGATCTATCGCTTCATCGACGTCGCCGATGCCGCGGGCACCGCCAGCGTGGACGCGAGTTGCGTGAAGAGCATCCCGCGCCCGGGCGTCTTCCTGCCGATCACCTCCGACGCTGGAGATCGGCCATGATCACGCTGCGCAACCTGGCCAAGCAGTTCACCACGCCGGCCGGTGGCCGCCACGGCCTCGCCGGGCTGGCACGGCTCAAGCGCGCCGCGCCGCGGATCGTGCATGCCGTGCGGTCGGTGAGCCTGGACGCACCCGACGGCCAGATCACCGGCCTGCTCGGGCCCAACGGCGCGGGCAAGACGACCACGCTGCGCATGCTCGCGGGTCTGATCACGCCCGATGCCGGCAGCCTGGTGGTGGACGGCATCGACGTCGTGGCCCGGCCGCGCGCGGCACTCGCGCGCATGGGCGTACTGTCGGATGCGCGCGGTCTGTACCCGCGCCTGACGGCGCGCGAGAACATCGTCTACTACGGCCGCCTGCAAGGCATGACGATCGAGGCCGCACAGGCGCGCACGGAGAGCCTGGCGCGCATGCTCGAGATGGTGCCGCTGCTCGATCGCCGCACCGAGGGCTTCAGCCAGGGCGAGCGCATGAAGACGGCGCTGGCGCGCGCACTCGTGCACGACCCGGCCAACATCATCCTCGACGAGCCGACCAACGGGCTGGACGTGCTAGCGACCCGCGCATTGCGCGACAGCCTGCGCTGGCTGCGCACGCCCGAGGGCGGCGCCAAGTGCATCGTGTTCTCGACCCACATCATGCAAGAGGTCGAGCGGCTGTGCGACAGCGTCGTCGTGGTCGCGCACGGCCGCACCGTCGCGACCGGCACGGTCCCGGAGTTGCTCGCGCAGACGCAGGAGGACGACTTCGAGGAGGCGTTCGTGAGACTCGCGTTCG
>JBDSBD010000354.1:0-6550 GCA_039921765.1 Burkholderiaceae bacterium | reverse complement strand
TGCTGATCCCGCCGGCCGAGCTGGGCGACTGGAAGGTCACGACGATCGGCGACGACATCGCCTGGATCAAGCCCGGCAGCGACGGGCGGCTGTACGCGATCAACCCCGAGGCGGGTTACTTTGGCGTCGCTCCGGGCACCAACGAGAAGACCAACTTCAACTGCATGAAGAGTCTGGAGCGCGACACGATCTTCACGAACGTCGCGCTCACCGACGCCGGCGATGTCTGGTGGGAAGGCATGACCGATGTGCCGCCCGCCCACCTGATCGACTGGCAGGGCCGCGACTGGAGCCCGGCCATTGCCGCCGAGAACGCGGTGAACGGCAAGCCACGCAGCGCCGCGCACCCGAATGCGCGCTTCACGGTGTCGGCGATCCACAACCCGGCGCTCGATCCCGAATGGGACAACCCGGCGGGCGTGCCGATCGACGCCTTCATCGTCGGCGGGCGGCGCTCGACGACTGTGCCGCTCGTGACCGAAGCGCGCAACTGGGTCGAAGGTGTCTACATGGGCGCAACCATGGGCTCCGAAACCACCGCAGCGGCGGCCGGTGCGCAGGGCGTGGTGCGCCGCGACCCGTTCGCGATGCTGCCGTTCATCGGCTACAACATGAGCGACTATTTCCAGCATTGGCTGGACCTGGGCCGCAAGCTCGAGGCCTCAGGCGCCAAGCTGCCCAAGATCTACTGCGTCAACTTGTTCCGCAAGGGGCCGGACGGCAAATTCGTCTGGCCTGGCTACGGCGAGAACATGCGCGTGCTGCAGTGGGTGATCGAACGCGTCGAGGGCACGGGTCAGGGACGCGAGAACGCCTTCGGCACGACGCCGCGCCACGCCGACCTGAACTGGGCCGGCCTCGACTTCAGCGCGGCGCAGTACGAGCAGGTGACGAGCCTCGACCCGGCGGCCTGGAAGGCCGAGCTCGCGCTGCACGCCGAGCTGTTCCAGAAACTCGCGCACCGCCTGCCGGCCGAGATGACGGCGACGAAGGCGAAGATCGAGCAACGCCTGGCCGGCTGAACGCGGCAACGCGGGCGAGCCCGTCCGCGCGCGCAGGGCGCGCAGCACGGGCTCGCGCGCCAACGCGGCCTCCGCGGCGACCGGTTCAGCGCGGGCCTGCCGAAGCGTGGCTGCCGCAGCGCGCATTCAAGGGCGCGCCGTGGCGTGCCGCTCAGACTCCGTGCGACTCCTCGTGACGCGACGCGGCCGCAAACAGGTCCGAGGCAAAGCCGGGATCGGTGTTGGCATAGCGGCGCGCCAGCTCGCGCACCCGATGGGCCTCGCGCACGATCTGTTCGTGCGTCGGTGGCTCGGCCAGAGCCGGGGCCGGGCGGCTCAATGCACGCACGGCTCCGGACCAGATCGACTCAACCGCAGTGAGTGCATGCTTTGCGAATCGTGCACGCTCAACGTCCAGGTGCAAGGTGGTGGTGGTCATGATGTGTACTCCTTTTTCGTGATGGAGGGGGGTCGCGATCCGGTGCGTTGGCGGCCTGAAACGCGGAGCTCGGGGACCCTTTCGGGTCGGGCTCGGGCGCTGGGGTGCCTGACGCCAGACCGCTCGATCAACTCAAGCAACTCGCGCTCGGGACGGGCCTGACGCGTTTCCTGCACGCCTTGCCACATCGCGGCGACCGCGCGTTCCAGCCAATGGCTCCGGGTTGGCCCGGTGGCGCGGGCGTCCAACCGCCGAGTGGGCGGGTGCGACGCCAGGTTGAATGGGTTCATTCGACTCTCCTGGAAACTGCCGCATCGAGGTTCGATGGGGCGACGAGGTCGATATTAGGGTTAACCCGTATTCTTTGCTCGCCAGCCTCGACAATCACCCACTCGCAGTCGGCTCATGTCGCGCGGCGCAGCGTCGCTGCGGCGCAGCGGCATCGGCCCGCCTTCGCGACAATCACCCCAATGACTACGCGCTTTTTCCGGATTGCCCTGGTGCTGGGCTTGCTGTCGGCCATCGGCCCGTTCGCGATCGACATGTATCTGCCGGCGCTGCCGGCCATCGGCCAGAGCCTGGGCGCCGACATCGGCAGCGTGCAGCTGAGCCTGACCGCGTTCTTCATTTCGCTCGGGCTGGGCCAACTGCTCTACGGGCCGGTGTCGGACCGGGTCGGGCGCAAGCCGCCGCTGTACTTCGGGCTCGGGCTGTTCGCCGCGGCCAGCATCGGTTGCGCGCTCGCAACCGATATCCACACCCTGATCGGGCTGCGCTTCGTGCAGGGCCTGGGCGCTGCCGCCGGCATGGCGATTCCGCGCGCGGTGGTGCGTGACCTGCACACCGGCACCGACGCCGCGCGCCTGATGTCGCTGCTGATGCTGGTGTTCAGCGTCTCGCCGATCCTGGCGCCGCTCGCCGGCAGCGTGGTGATCGCATTCAGCCACTGGCGCGGCGTGTTCTGGGCCGTCACGCTGGCGGCGCTGGCGGGCCTGGTGATGATCCACAGCTTTCTCGCTGAAACGCGCCCGGCGACGCAGCGCGTCGAAAGCAGCCTGAGCAGCGCCGTGCGCGCCTACGCGCTGCTGCTGCGCGACACGCGCTACCTGGGACTGGTGTTCATCGGCGGCTTTGCGATGGGCGGCTTCTTCGTCTATCTCGCGAACTCGCCGTTCGTGCTGATCGGCCACTATGGCCTCACGCCGACGCTGTACAGCCTGGCGTTCTCGCTCAACGCGGTGGCCTTCGTCGGCGCGGCGCAACTCAACGGCGCGCTCGGCGAGCGCTTCGGGCTCGAGCGCGTGGTCAAGGTCGCGGTGAGCGCGAGCGGGGCGGTGATGACCTCGATGCTCGGCTACTACCTCGCGGGCGGCGACCAGCTCGCCGTGCTGGTGGTGCTGTACTTTCTCTCGAGTGCCTTCATGGGGCTGGTGATCCCGACCGCCGCGGTGCTTGCACTCGACGACCACGGCGCGATCGCCGGCACCGCGTCGGCCCTGCTCGGCACGCTGCAGATGCTGACCGGCGCGTTGATGATGACCTTCATCGGCCTGTTCACCGACGGCCGGCCGCTGCCGATGGTGGCCGGCATGGCCGGCGGAGCGCTGATCGCGCTGGTGCTGAGCTGGGTCACGCTGGGCGGCCGGCGCACGGTCGCGTCCCTGGCACATTGAGCCCGCCAATGTCGGCCGCGCGCGTCGTCGATGGCCTGGCGCAGCCGCAGCGCGGCTGGGCCATGTTCGTCATCTTGCTGGGCATCTCGATGTCGGTGCTCGACGGCACCATCGTCAACCTGGCCCTGCCCGACCTCGCGCGCGAACTCCACGCCAGCGCGGCGCACACCATCTGGGTCGTCAACGCCTATCAGATCGCGACCCTGGTGATGCTGCTGCCGCTGGCCTCGCTCGGCGACCGGATCGGCTTTCGGCGCGTCTACCTGGGCGGGATGCTGCTGTTTTCAGCGGCGTCGCTGGGTGCGATGCTGTCCGGCTCGCTCAACGCCCTGATTGCCGCGCGCGCCCTCCAGGGCCTGGGCGCGGCCGGCATCATGGGTGTGAACGCGGCGCTGGTGCGGCGCATCTATCCGGCCGCACAACTCGGCCGCGGCATGGCGCTCAATTCGCTGGTGGTGGCCACCGCCGCGATGGCCGGGCCCTCGGTCGCCGCCGGCATCCTGTCGCTGGCCTCCTGGCCCTGGCTGTTCGCGCTCAACGTGCCGCTCGGCCTGATCGTGTTTGCACTCGGCACCCGGGCCTTGCCCGTCAACGCCACCAGGCCGGCCGAGGGCGCGCGCTTCTCGACGCTCGACGTCGTGCTCAACATCTCGATGTTCACACTCGTCTTCGTCGGCGCCCACCGCCTCGGCGTGCACAGCGGTGCCGAGCCGGGCAGCCCGCTGCTGGCCTGGGCGCTGCTGGCGGCCGGGGTGGTGGTGGGCGTCTTCTACCTGCGCCGGCAGCGAACGCTGGCGCTGCCGCTGTTCCCGGTGGACCTGCTGCGCATCCCGGTGTTCGCGCTCTCGATGGGAACCTCGGTGACCGCGTTCTGCGCCCAGATCCTGGCCTACATCGCGCTGCCCTTTCTGCTCCTCGACAGCTACGCCCGCTCGCACCTCGAAGCTGGCCTGCTGATCAGCGCCTGGCCGCTCGCAATCATCGTGGTGGCACCGATCACCGGGCGCCTGATCGGGCGCTGGCCCGACGGCTTGCTCGGTGGCATCGGACTGGCCCTGCTCGCCGCTGGCCTGGCCTTGCTGGCGCTGTTGCCGGCGCTGCCGTCGAACGCCGACATCGCGTGGCGCATGGCGCTGTGTGGCGCGGGCTTCGGGCTCTTCCAGTCGCCCAACAACCACACCATCGTCAGCTCGCCGCCGGCGCACCGCAGCGGCGCGGCCAGCGGCATGCTCGGCACGGCGCGACTGACCGGGCAGACACTCGGCGCGGTGCTGATGGCGGCGATCTTCAGCTTTTCCGGCGCGCACGACGCGAAAGGCCCGGTCATCGCGCTCGCGCTGGCGGCGCTGTGTGCCGCGGTGGCCGCGGTCTTCAGCACCCTGAGGGTGCGCGACCCGCGCGAAGCACACTGACGCGCCGCGGCGGCCCGCCGCCGGGTCGCGCGAATCGAATGCGCGACCCGGGCGCGGCGCCAGCCCACGCGCAGCGCCACCAGGCGGTGATGCCACGCGCCCCCCGCGTGCGGAACACCGGCCCGCGGCACCCGCGAACACCGCACAATGGCGCATCACGGCAACTCCGACCACCATGCCTCAGCCTCCTCAGCCGCCGAGCTCCGGCCGCGCCCAAGACCTCACCGATGGCGAGTTCGCCGAGCTCGATGACCTGCTCGCCGCCACGCCCGAGCCGCTCGAGCCGCTCGATGCCGTGATGCTCGACGGTTACCTGTGCGGCGTGCTGGTGCAGCCGGTGCTGCTCGAGCCCGCGACCTGGCTCGCCCATGTGTTCGACTTCGACGGCCGGCCGCTGCCCGACGCCACCGACGCCGCCTGGCTGGCCCGCACCACGGCGCTGGTGATGCGCCGCCACGGCGCGCTGAACCGCGCGATCGAGGAAGACGGCTGGTTCGATCCGCTGGTGCTCGAGCCCGAGGATGAGGCGCCGGCCGATGCTGCCGAAGTGCCCAGCGCTTCCGGCGCGAAACCTGCCGAGGACCCGGGCGCCGGCCTGAGCCCGATCTCGAAGGCGCTGATGCCCTGGGCCGCCGGCTTCCAGCACGCCTGCCTGTGCTTTCCCGACCTCGCCGAGATGCCCGACGACGCGGTGATGTCGGCGCTGGCGCGGCTCTACCGCCACCTGCCGGCCGAGACCGACGAGGAGCGCGAGGTCGTCGCCACGCTCGAGCGCGAGCACCCGCTGGCCACGCTCGACGACGCGATGGAAGATCTGGTCGTCACGGTCGCCGACCTGCACGACCTGACGCGCGAGCAGCGCTACAAGGTCGACACCGTGAGGCGCGACGCCCCCAAGGTCGGCCGCAACGCGCCCTGCCCGTGCGGCAGCGGCAAGAAGTACAAGCAATGCCACGGCGCGAACTGAGCCACCGCAGCGATGCGCCTGCAACTGCTGTCCGATCTTCACCTCGAACGCCATCCCGACTTCGCGGCGCAGCCTGCGGCGGGCGCCGAAGTGCTGGTGCTGGCCGGCGACATCGGCTCCTACCAGGCCGGCTCGCTGCTCCAGGACGATGATTTCGGGCTCGAACGTTTTTCGCCGCGACGCGCGGGCAGCGCGTGGCGTCACGTGCTTTATCTGCCAGGCAACCACGAATACGACGGCCTCGATTTCGACACCACGCACGCGCGTCTGCGCGGCATCTGCGAGCGGCTCGGGATCACCTGGATCGAGCGCGAAGCCGTCATCCTCGACGGCGTGCGCTTCATCGGCACCACCTTGTGGAGCGACTTCGATGCGCTGGGCCCCGGCCCGCACGAGGCGGAATCGGGCCGCGGTGGCGCCGACCCTTCACGGCTGACGCGCCAGTTGCGCCAACGCGAGAAGGCGTTTCGTGCCGCCGACTTCTACCTGCGCAAGTACACCGCGCTTTGTGATGGCGAGCCGATGATGGCGGCCGCGCTGCGCGAGCACGCGCTGGTCTGCCAGAAGTGGCTGCGCGACGCGCTGCGCACGCCGTTCGACGGCACCACGGTGGTGGTCACGCACTTTGCGCCGAGCCTGCGGAGCGCCGATCCGCGCTATGGCCTGACCCCCGGTACCGCGGGATTTTGCAATGCCCTCGATGAGCTGCTGCCGTTTGCGCACCTGTGGCTGCACGGTCATCTGCACTGCGCGAGCGACTACCTCGCGCAGGGGGTCGAGGCGGGCCGGCCCTGGCGCTGCCGCGTGGTCGCGAACCCGTTGGGTTACGCATCGAAGGGCGAGCAGGCGGCGTTTGATCCGCGCCTGGTCATCGATGTCCCCGAGTCGGGCACGTCACTGCGAGCTTGTGGTCGCTGACGTCAGGTGATCCCGCTCGGCGCCGCAAGCGCCCATCGAGCACCGATCGGACCCGGCGCAACGCGGCTGCGCGCGGCCGCGTGCCGGGACCAGTTTCAAAGACCGGAACGGCGCGTCAGCCGATGCTCCCAGGGCTTTGG
>JBDSBD010000353.1:0-3911 GCA_039921765.1 Burkholderiaceae bacterium | reverse complement strand
GCGGCCTGTCGGCGCGGCGGCGCGTCTCTCAGGTCAGCGAGTGGCGCGGCGCGCCCGGCGTCAGGCCCATGGCCTTGTCACCCAGGCCCATCGGCAGCGGGAAGTGAACCGTCTCGGCAACGCCTGCCAGGCTGCGCACCGACACCGCACCGAGCGCCTTCAGGCGGTCGATGACCTGCTGCACAAGGATGTCGGGGGCCGAAGCGCCGGCGGTCAGGCCGACGCGTTGCTTGGCCTCGAACCATTGCGCCTGCAGGTCATCCGGCGAATCGACCATGTAGGCCGGCGTGCCCAGGCGCTGTGCGAGTTCACGCAGCCGGTTGCTGTTCGAGCTGGTCGGGCTGCCGACCACGATCACCACATCGACGGTGGGCGCCAGGACCTTGACCGCGTCCTGCCGGTTCTGCGTCGCATAACAGATGTCCTGTTGCTTGGGCTCACGCACCTTCGGAAAGCGCCGTTTGACCGCAGCCAGGATCTCCGCGGCGTCGTCGACCGACAGCGTGGTCTGCGTCACCACGGCAATCTGCTCGGGTTTGGTGACCTGCAGCCGCTCGACATCGGCGACGTCCTCGACGAGGTAGATGCCCTCGGACAACTGCCCCATCGTGCCTTCGACCTCGGGGTGACCCTTGTGGCCGATCATGATGAACTCGAAGCCCTCCTTGTGCAGCTTCGCGACCTCGACGTGGACCTTGGTGACGAGCGGGCAGGTGGCGTCGAACACGTGAAAGCCGCGCGCCGCCGCCTCCTGGCGCACCGCCTGCGACACGCCGTGCGCGCTGAACACCAGGGTCGCGCCGGGGGGCACGTCGGCCAGGTCTTCGATGAAGATCGCGCCCTTGGCCTGCAGCTCGGCCACCACGTAGGTGTTGTGCACGATCTCGTGGCGCACGTAGATCGGCGCGCCGAACTTGACGAGCGCACGCTCGACGATCTCGATGGCGCGGTCCACGCCGGCGCAAAAGCCGCGCGGCTCGGCCAGCACGATCTCCTTCAGCTCGGGATTCATCGGGGCGCTCATCACAACACCC
Organism: Burkholderiaceae bacterium; assembly: GCA_039921765.1. Lineage (GTDB taxonomy): Bacteria > Pseudomonadota > Gammaproteobacteria > Burkholderiales > Burkholderiaceae_C > JBDSBD01. The sequence goes on along the minus strand of JBDSBD010000353.1, from coordinate 2,877 downwards.
CGATCAAGCGGACCTCGAAGGTCACGGGCCGGCCCGCGAGCGGGTGATTGAAGTCGAATAGCAGCGCATCGCCCGCGACCTCGCGCACCACGCCTGCATACGAGCCTTGGCCGTCCGGCGTCGGAAAGCGCACCACGTCGCCGACGCTGTACTCCTCGTCCGGGTCACCGAACTCGTCGAGCGCGGCGCGCTTCACGCGCTGCAGCAACTCGGGGTTGCGCGCGCCAAAGGCCTCACCCGCTTCGATCTCGAACGACTGGTGCGCGCCCTCGGCCAGGCCGATCAAGCGCGCCTCGAAAGCCGGTGCGAGCTCACCCGTGCCCAGCGACAAGGTGGCGGGCTTGTCGTGGAAGGTGTTGACGAGGTCGGCGCCGTCGGGCCCGGCCAGTCGGTAGTGCAGGGTCAGGAACGACCCGGGGTGGACATGATTCAAGACGTTTTCCCGATCGGGCGTGGCCCAGATAGACTGCGTTGATTTTACGATCTGGACACGGCCGCACGCGCCGGTGCCACCATGGTGCTCAAGGACATCCCCGCCGACGCGCGGCCGCGCGAAAAACTGCTCGCCTTTGGCGCGGTCGCGCTGGCCGACGCCGAACTTGTCGCGCTGTTGCTGCGCACCGGCCTGCGCGGCACCTCGGTGCTGCAACTCGCGCAGACGCTGCTCGACGGTTTTGGCGGCCTGCAAGGGCTGCTGCACACCGATGCCGCCGACCTGAAGCGCGTCAAGGGCCTGGGCCCGGCCAAGCGCGCCGAGCTCGCCGCGGTGCTCGAACTGGCGCGCCGGGCACTCGCGTGCGAGCTCGCCGAGCGCCCGGCGCTCGATGCCCTGCCCGAGGTCAAGCGCTACCTGCGCCTGCAACTCGGCGGGCGCGGCCACGAGATCTTCGCGGTTCTGTTTCTCGACGCCCAGCACCGGCTGATCCGGTTCGAGGAAATGTTTCGCGGCACCTTGACGCAGACCAGCGTCTACCCGCGCGAGGTCGTCAAGCGCGCGCTCGAATGGCAAGCCCACGCGGTGATCCTGGCCCACAACCATCCGTCGGGCGCCACCGAGCCTTCGCGCGCCGACGAGCTGCTCACGCAAACGCTGAAGAGCGCGCTGGCGCTCGTCGACGTGCGCGTGCTCGATCACCTGGTGGTCGGCGCCAGCGACGCGCTGTCGTTCGCCGAATGTGGACGCCTTTGATATGTGCAGTGCCGGAGCCGATGTGGCTCCGGTAGCCGCTGCCGACGGCGTGAGCTGCACATAAATGCGCGCCGCGCGCGTACCGTGCGTCGTCCATCCACTGCACAAGGAAGGGCACCATGGTCTACGATTTCCCCAGTAGCACGCGCGCGCTCTTGGCGCGCTCGGCATTTGCGCCGGAACTGACAGAGTTTGCCTCATGGCTTGACGACGAACGCTACACGCCGGCTGTGATCCAGCGGCATCTGCTTCGACTCGAGCAGGTCCTTCCGCGATTGCCGAGCGCTACCTGCGATGCCGAGGACCTGAGCAGGGCGTTCAACGCCGTTGGCGAAGGAGTGCCCAGCCGACCGCTGGTGTTTCATGCCACCTAACGTGTCTATGGCCGATTCTTGCGCGCGCATGGTCGTCAGTCCAAGCACGTGGACCAGAGGCGCCATGCCAGCCTGTGCGCCGCATACCAGCATCAGTTGCTGGAACTTCGCGGCTTGTCGCTGTCGTCGCGCGAACACCATGCAATGACGGTTGCCGACTTCCTTTCCCGCGGGCTCGGAGCCGACCAGGAACTGAACGCACTCACGCTCGCAGACATCGAGCGTTACGTTGCCCGGCGCAGCCGGGAAGTCTCTCGCCACTCGCTGCAGCATGTGGTCGGTCACCTTCGCAGCTTCCTGCGCTTCTGTCACGACCAGGCCGAGATCGATCGACCGCTTGACGCCATCGAGACACCCAGAACCTACCGCGGCGAACTGCCGCCGCAAGCGCTGGAGTGGTCGACGGTCCAGGCGCTGATCCGATCGGTCGATCTGGGCAGCAAGGCGGGTCGACGCGACCATTGCATCCTGCATTTGATGGCCCACTACGGGCTGCGGCCGTCGGAAGTCGTGGCGTTGCGCCTGGACTCGATCAATTGGGTGGCAACCGTACTGCATGTCGACCAACGCAAGACCCGGTCCGACCTGTTACTGCCGCTGGCGCCCGAGACCGTACGCGTACTGCGTGGCTACCTTGCGCACGACCGCCTTGCTCAAGGCCTGGACCATCCCGAGTTGTTCCTGCGCGCGCGCTGTCCCAGTGGCCCCATCGAACGCTGGGCGATCGGCGACATCTTCAAGAAGCGCGTGCGAGAGGCCAAGCTGGAACTGCCGGGCCACAACGTCTACCGGCTGCGGCACAGCTTCGCGATGCGTTTGCTCGGGCGCGGCGTGGGCGTCAAGGCCATCGGCGACCTGCTCGGCCACCGCAGTCTGGAGAGCACCTGTACCTATCTGCGGCTGGACTTCGACATGCTGCGCGGTGTCGCCCTCGACGTACCGACTCTCGGCCTTCGCCAGGGAGGCTCCTATGCGTGACGCCCACGACCTGCAAGCCTGGGACGCCGTTGTCGCCGCCTTCCTGAACAGCCGTCAAGCGATCGGCCGCGACTATCGCAACGAGCGGTGGATTCTGCGCAACCTGCGCAGCTTCCTCGAGTGCTCTGGCGCCGTCGATCTCGATGCCGCGCTCTTCGACACCTGGCGCGCGCAGTTTCAACATCTGAGTTCGAGCTCCCGGTTCGCGCGCGAACACACCGTCTACAAGCTGTGCCGGTACCGGCTGCGCAGCGACCCCGACTGCTTCCTGCCCGATCAGGAGTCGCTGGCGCGCCAGAAGCAGCACGCGCTGCCCACGATCATCGAACCTGTCCA
>JBDSBD010000352.1:0-5269 GCA_039921765.1 Burkholderiaceae bacterium | reverse complement strand
CTCCAGGGTCATGCGCCCGCTCTGCGCCTGCAGTGCCACTGCGGCGCAGGCGCGCTGCCGGTCGATCATGACCGGTACCGCCACGCCGGTCATGCCGCGCAGGTGCTCGGCCCGGTTGATGCCGATGCGTCGGTGCCGCGTCTCGATCAGCTCGCGCTCGAGCGCGGCGCGGTCGACGATGGTTGTCTCGGTGAAGCCGCGCAGCGGCAGCTGCTCGATCAGCCGCTCGCGCTGCACCTTGGGCAACAGGCTCAGCAGCAGCTTGCCGCTGGAGGTGGCGTGCATCGGCACGCGCGAACCCGGCGCCAGCATCAGGCGCAGAGGCCAGGTCGTCTCGACGCGGTCGAGGTAGACGATCTCGGCGCCGCTGAGCGCGCTCACGTTGCAGGTTTCGCCGATGTCGGCCACCAGCGACAGCAGGATGGCGTGGCGTTCGCTTCGCAGCCCCCCGTTCATCAGCACGTCGACGGCGAAGCGCTCGACACGGCTGCCGAGCTGCACGCGCCGGTTGCGCGGCTCGCGAAACACGAGCCCGGCCTGTTCCAGTTGAGCCACGAGACGGTGCACCGTCTGCTTGGGCAGTTCGAGCGCCTCGATGAGCTCGGTCACCGCACAACCACTTTCGTGCCGTGCGATCACCTCGAGCACCCGAAAGGCCCGGGCCGCAGCCGCGTTGCCGTGATCGCCATCCATGTTTATCCCAGGTAGATTGCAAGCAAATTGCTAGAAAACGGTACCACGTTGAACCACGATTCGCAATATCGTGCAACCTTCCTCATCAGGAAGCAGGCACCGCGGGGTGCCAGGCCTGCCCTCTCGCCACCACCCGGAGACCGTCATGACCTCAGCCCTCACTTCTCACCAGGCCACGCGTCGCACGCTCATGCTGGCCGGATCGTCGCTTGCGCTGATGCCGGCGCTGTCGCGGGCCCAGGATCGCTATCCCTCGCGCCCGATCGAGTTCGTGGTCCCCTGGGGCCCGGGCGGCGGCGCGGACCAGTTGGCGCGGCGCATCGCCAAGCTGCTCGAGCCCGAACTCAAGGTCTCGCTCCCGGTCATCAACATCACCGGCGCCACCGGCAACACCGGGACGGCCAAGCTGCTGTCGGCCGCGCCCGACGGTTACTCGATCGCGATCCTGATCGGCGACACACTGGGCACGCTGACCGGCGGCAAGGGGCGCTGGAAGCTGTCCGACATCGTCCCGGCCGGCGTGATGATCCGCCAGCCCAGCGGCCTCTTTGTCAAGAACGATGCCAAGTGGAAGAACTTCGAAGAACTGCTCGCCGACTCGAAGGTCAACGATCTGAAGGTCGGCATCACCGGCTTCGGCGGGCCCGACGAGATGCATGTGATGCAGCTCAACGCCAAGGGCTCGAAGTTCCGGGTCGTGCCGTTTGCCGCCCCCGGCGAGCGCTACTCGTCGATTCTCGGCGGGCACGCCGACGTCGTGATCGAGCAGGCCGGCGACATCCGCGCCTTCCTGAGCAGCCACCAGATGCGGCCCATCGTCTTCTTCTCCGATGCCCCGCAGCGCGGCTTCGAGAAGGTGCAGCTCGCCAAGGACTTCGGCTTTCCTCTGGCGATCAGCCAGTTCCGCGCCGTCGTGATGCGCGCCGGCACCGACCCGAAACAGGTTGCGGTGATGAGCGCGGCGCTCGAGAAGGTCGCGCACTCCGACGAGTTCAAGAAGTACCTCGAGGACGAGCTGGCGTTCGCCGACAGCTTCGTCTCAGCCAAGGACGCCGGCCCGTTCCTCGCGAGTGAACTCGCGAAGATGGAAGCCAATACCGCGAAGAAATCCTGACGGGCCGGGAGACGAGCATGACACCACGTTTGCGTTCGGTGCTGCCGCACCTGATCCTGTTGGCCGTGTCGGTGCTGCTGTACTGGATGGCAATGCAGATCGACACCCGTGCCACCGAGGGCGGGCGGCGCATCGGACCGGACTTCTGGCCCAAGGTGATCATCGTCTTCATGGGCCTGCTGTGCGTCTGGGAGATCGTCAAGCGCCTGCTGGTCCACACCGACTTCACGGTGACCGGACTGACCCGTGGCGCCGGACACCCGGCGGCCGACACGCCGGGCGAGGACGTCATCGTGCCGGGCGGCGCGTCGGTGGGCGTGACGCACGCGGTCAGCGGCACCGCGTTCGACCAGGCGCCCGAGGACGAGCCCGTCTACACCGGCAAGCTGATGGCTGGCATCGCGGCGGTGGCAGGCTTCGTCATCGTCGTGCCGTGGCTCGGCTTCTTCGTGACAACCATTCTCTTCCTCGCCTCCTTCATCTGGCTCGGTGGCTATCGGCACGTGATGCCCACGGCCCTGCTCTCGGTCGCAGGAAGCTTCATCCTGGTGGTGATGTTCATGCGCGTGGCCTACATCTCGCTGCCGCTGGGGGTGGGGCCGTTTCAAACGCTCTCGCTCGGCTTGCTGTCCTTGCTCGGCGTGACCTGAGGAGTTGTCGATGGACATCGTGCTCAACCTCGGCGTCGGCCTGGCCAGCGCCTTCGCCCCGATCAACCTGCTGGTGCTGGTGATCGGACTGGTGCTCGGCATGCTGGTCGCGGTCCTGCCCGGCCTGACCCTGGTGATGGGGGTGGTGCTGGCACTGCCGTTCACCTACAAGATGGGCGTCGCGCCGGCACTCATCCTGCTCACCGCGATGTACGTGTCGGGCACCTACGGTGGCGCCATCACGGCCATCCTGTTTCGCATTCCGGGCGAACCGATGGACGTGCCGCTGTTGTGGGACGGCTACGAGATGACGCGCCAGGGCAAGGCCGCCAAGGCGCTCGGCTACTCGCTGGTTGCGGCGTTCGTCGGCGGCATCTTCTCGGCAGTGGTGATGGTCGCGCTGTCCAAACCGGTGGCGCAGATCGCACTGAGTTTCTCGTCACCGGAATTCTTCTCGGTGATCCTGTTCGGGCTCGTCAGCGTGGTGGCGCTCGGCGGCACATCGATGGTCAATTCGCTGATCAGCCTGTGCCTGGGTCTGCTGATCGCCACCGTGGGCATCGACACGATCTATGGCGCCGAGCGCTTCGCCTTCGGTGTGCCGTTCCTGCAGGATGGCATCGAGTTCCTGCTCGTGATGGTGGGCGCCTACGGCATCGGCGAGGTGCTCACCCGCATGCACAGCGGCTTCAAATCGCAGGCAGCGCAGGGCGACGGCAATGCCCGCTTCAAGACCGATTTTCCGACCCTTGGCGAGATGCTGAAGATGAAGATGACCTTCGTTCGCGGCACGCTTGCCGGGATCGCGGTGGGCATCGTGCCGGGAGCGGGCGCCACGATTGCGTCCTTTGTCGCCTATGGCATGGAGGGCCAGTACGGCAAGAACGGCAAGCTGCTGGGCACCGGTGCGCCGGAGGGCATCGTCGTGGCCAAGTCGGCGGCCACCGCATCGGTCGGCGGTGCGCTCGTGCCGCTGCTGACCATGGGCATTCCCGGCAGCGGCGCGACCGCGATCATCCTGGCGGCCTTCCTGCTGCAAGGCATTCAACCCGGACCGCAGGTGTTCGTTGCGAACTCGGCCCTGATCTACACCATCTTCGCCGCGGTGTTCCTCAGCGTCATCGGCATGTGCCTGCTCGGCTTCTTCGCGATCAAGCCGCTGGTCAGGGTGCTGGACGCGCCCGAGGCCATCGTCTCGGCCTTCGTGGTCGTGTTCTGCTTCGTCGGTGCGTTCGCGGCGCGCAACAACCTGTCGGACCTGTACGTGATCTCGGCCTTCGGCGTGATCGGCTTCCTGTTCGAGCGCTTCAAGTTCCCGATTGCGCCGCTGGTGCTGGGCACCATCCTCGGGCCGCTGGCCGAGAACAACTTCATGACGACGATGGTGAGCTTCGACAACGATTGGACCGTCTTCTTCACCCGGCCCATCAGCGCCTCCGTCATGGCCGTCACGCTCGTCGGCCTGGCCTATCCGATCATCCGTGCCGCAATCTCCAAGCGCCGGGCCAAGGCCGTGAAGAACCGCGCCGTACCCACGCCAACCCCAGCCACCCACCGACCATGACCTCCGCCGACACGCCCCCCATCGACCCTTCCGTCGCCAGGCTGGTGCAGCGCGCCCGCGCCGCCCAGCACCTCGCCAACGACTACGACCAGGCGCGCATCGACGAGCTGGTCGCGGCCGCCGGCTGGGCCATCATGGAGCCGGGGCGCAACCGCGCGCTCGCCGAAATGGCGGTGGCCGACACCCACATCGGCAACGTCGAAGACAAGATCCGCAAGAACCACCGCAAGACGCTCGGGCTGCTGCGGGACCTGCGCGGAACGCGCACGGTCGGGGTCATCTCGGAGGACACTGCACGCGGCCTGGTCGAGATCGCGCGGCCGGTCGGCGTGGTCGCTGCGATCACGCCATCGACCAATCCGGCGGCGACGCCGGCCAACAAGATCATCAACGCGCTCAAGGGACGCAACGCCGTCATCGTGGCGCCATCGCCGAAGGGCTGGTCCACCTGCGCCCGGCTGGTGGAGTTCATCCACGCCGAGTTCGACCGCATCAAAGCGCCGCGCGACCTGGTGCAGTTGCTGGAGGCGCCGATTTCGAAGGCGTCGACGCAGGCGCTGATGCGCGCCTGTGACCTGGTGGTGGCGACCGGCTCGCAGAACAACGTGCGCGCCGCCTACGCCAGCGGCACGCCGGCGTTCGGCGTGGGCGCCGGCAACGTCGCAGGGATCGTTGACGAGACCGCCGACGTCGCGGCGGCGGCCGACCGCATCGTGCGCTCCAAGACCTTCGACAACGCCACCAGCTGCTCATCGGAGAACAGCCTGGTGCTGATCGATGCAGTGCGCGATGCCGTGCTCGACGCACTGCGCGAGCGCGGCGCGGTGCTGCTGGACGCGACCCAGAAGACCGCGCTGCAACGCCTGATGTGGCCCGACGGCAAGCTCTCCTCGCAGGTCATCGGCCAGTCGGCACGGGCCATCGCGCAACAGGCCGAAGCGCTCGATCCGGCCGACGCTGCGCGCTGGCGCGACATCGCGGCCCGAACTCCCAGCATCCTGCTGGTCGACGAGGACGACATCGGCGACGACCACCCGTTCTCGGGCGTGAAGCTCAGTCCGGTGCTCGCGCTGTACCGTGCCGCCGACTTCGACGCCGCGATGCGGACGGTCGGGCGGATCTACGCCTACATGGGCGCCGGCAACGTCGCAGGGATCGTTGACGAGACCGCCGACGTCGCGGCGGCGGCCGACCGCATCGTGCGCTCCAAGACCTTCGACAACGCCACCAGCTGCTCATCGGAGAACA
>JBDSBD010000351.1:0-5595 GCA_039921765.1 Burkholderiaceae bacterium | reverse complement strand
AGAAACTGCTGGCAGCGGGTTTGATTCTGCTGGTCGCCTCCGACGTGGTACTGGCTCTGGCAACGCACTGGGAAGGGGTCCTTGTCGGCGTCGGCCTCTGGGGCGTGCACATGGGCATGACACAGGGCCTCCTGGCTGCCATGGTCGCCGACACGGCCCCGGCTGACCTTCGTGGGACCGCCTACGGCTTCTTCAACCTGGTCGGTGGCCTGGCGATGCTGGTGTCGAGCGCCGGCGCGGGCCTGCTGTGGGACTTTTTCGGAGCGTCCTGGACGTTCTCCGCCGGCGCGGCATTCAGCGCCGTTGCGCTTGTGGGATTGGCGCTGCGGGGGATGACGCTGCGACGCAAGCGGTGAGCCATCCTGCATCGAGACTTGCGGGCCATTGGGCCTCAGCACAAGGTTTCGCCCTCCTCCGTCTTGCGCCGAAACCGACCGAAGCTGAGCGCCAGCGTCGGTAGCACGAGCAGGTTGAGCACCGTGGAGGTGACCAGGCCGCCGAGGATCACGATCGCCATCGGGCCTTCGATCTCATTGCCCGGCTCGCCGCTACCAAGCGCCAGCGGCAGCAGGCCCAGGGCGGTGACGGTGGCCGTCATCAGGATCGGCACCAGGCGCTCGGCAGCCCCGCGCAGCGCAAGGGCCGGCCCCCACGCCTCGCCTTCGTTGTCGACCAGATGCTTGTAGTGCGAGATCAACATGATCGAATTGCGCAGCGTGATGCCGAACACCGTGACGAAGCCGACGAGGGAGCCCAGGCTCAGGTCGCCACCCGTCAACAACACGGTTGCGACGCCCCCCACGAGCGCGAACGGCAGGTTGAGCAGCACGAGCAACACCGCCCGCGCGCGGCGCAGCGCAAGGGACAGCAGCAGCAGCACAGCGCCCGCGTCCAGCAACGAATTCGCGAGCAGATCCTGCTGGGCCCGCGCGCGCGCCTGGGACTGGCCGGCGAAAACGACATGGGTGCCCTCGGGCAGGCGAATCCGCTGCGCAACCTGCGCCTGGGCGTCGCGCACGAAGTCGCTCACGGCCCGCCCGCGCACACCAGAGGTCACGACCTGCACGCGCTGGCCACCGGTGTGATCGATCTGCGAGCGACCGGCGGACTCTGCGATGTCGGCCAGATCCTTCAAAGGGACCGCCATGCCTTGTCCGTTGCGCACCAGCAGGTCGCCCACCGATGCCGGTCCGCGCCGGCTCGATGGATCCAGGATGACCGTGACGTCGCGCACGCGGTTGCCTTCATAGACCTGCGCGACCTGGAGGCCCTCGAAAGCGGCTTGGACCGCTTCGAGCACGTCCGCCGCCGCGAACCCGTAGCGCATGAGTTGGGAAAAGCGCAGGCGCACGAAGAGCTTGGGTGCGCCGGGCGGCGCCCGCAGGCTGACGCCGACCGCACCGGGCACGGCACCGAGCACCTGCATCACCTCGCGCGCCTTGCCGTCCAGGACATCGAGGTCGTTACCGTAGAGGTTCACGATCACCGGCGCAGTGGCGCCCGAGATCGTCTCGTCGATGCGTTCGGTCAGGAAGGTGTTGACCGACGTGGTCGCGCCGGCAAAGCCGCTCAAGGTTTGGCGAATCTGTTCGAGCGCCTGCGTCTGCTGCCGGCCCGAAAGCGGCTTCAGTTCCACCTCGAACTCACTCACGTTCACGCTGACCGGGTCCACCACCTCGCGGGCGCGTCCCGCACGCTGAGCCACCAGTCTCACTCCCGGCAGGGCCGACAGCGCGGCGCTGATGCGTGCGCCCACACGCATCGACTCCGGGAGCGATGTGCCAGGGGCCAGCGACAGGTGAACAAGGAAGTGGCCCTCTTTCAACTCGGGGATGAAGTTGCCGCCTAGGAACGGCACCGTCGTGATTGCCGCCGCGCACAGCAGGCCAATGGCCAAACCGATCCAGCGGCCACGGCGCCTGACCGCCTCTAGCCAGCGGCTGTAGTGCGATTTCAGGTTGCGCACCATACGCGTGTCGTGCGCCCGCAGCGCGCGATGGCCCAGCAGCATGAAGGCCAGGGCAGGCGTCAAGGTCAGCGCCACACCCAGCGAAGCCAGAACGGCCAGGATGTAGGCAATCCCCAGAGGGGCGAACAGCTTGCCGGCGACGCCCGAGAGCGTGAGCACCGGCAGGAACACCAGCACCACGATGAAGCTGGCGTAGACGATGGCGCTGCGCACTTCCAGTGATGCGGCCAGAACCACGCGTGCGGCGGGCAAGGGCTGCGGCAGCGCCTGGTTTTCGCGCAAGCGCCGGACGACGTTTTCCACGTCGACGATCGCATCGTCGACCACCTCGCCCAGCGCGATCGCCAGGCCACCGAGGGTCAGGGTGTTCAGGCTCACACCCAAGCGGTGCAGCACGATCACGGCAGTCAACAGCGACAAGGGGATCGCGGTGGCTGAGATCACCGCGGCCCGGACGTTGAGCAGGAACAGGAAGAGCACGACCACCACCAGCGTGCCGCCCACCAGCAGCGCCGTGCGCAAGTGGTCGAGGGCCGCCTGGATGAAGCTCGCAGGCCGGAAGATCGACGGTTCGAGCGTCAACTGCTCGGCCGCGAGCAATGGCTTCAACGATGCAAAGCTTCGGTCGAGCGCCGCGGTCACGGCCATCAGGTCGGCGCCGTACTGGCTCTCGATGACCAACAGCACACCCGGCTTGCCGTCGATGGCAGCGCCGCCCACGGCGGTGGCCGGAGCGAAACGCACAGCAGCCACGTCCTGAAGGCGAATCCGCGCACCGTTGCGCATGTTGATGGGCGTCTGCGCCATCTGTTCTGCAGTGCGCGCCTGGCCTTCTGTTTCGATGACGATGCGCTGATTGGCACCTTCCACAAACCCGGCACCACGCACCCCCGTGGATCGTCTTGCGGCGTCGACCACGTCCTGCAGCGACAGGCCGTACTGCGCCAGTCGCTGCGGGTCGACCTGTACCTGGAACTGCCTCACCTCGCCGCCGAAGACGATCACGTCGGCGACGCCGGGCAAGCCCATCAGGTGGGGTTTGATCGTCCATTGCGCGAGGTCGTACAGCTCCCCGAGTGATCGCGAAGTCGATGTCAGGCCGGACACGAGGACGACGCTGGTCGAAGAGGTCAGCGGCAGCAACGAGGGCGGCTTCACGCCGACGGGCAGCGTGGCGGCGAGCGCACCCAGGCGCTCCGATGCCAGTTGGCGCGCGCGCTGGACGTCGGTCGCGTCGGTGAATGTCAGCGTGACCAGCGACAGTCCGTGCAGGGACTTGGACTTCATGGCGTCCAGGCCGAGCGTGCCGCCCAGCGCGCTTTCGATCGGCTGCGTCACCAGGACTTCCACCTGTTCTGCTGAAAGCCCCGGCGCCTCTGTTTGCAAGATCGCCAGCGGTGGCGCGAATTCGGGGAAGACATCCAGCCTGGCCACGCTCAGGGTGTACAGACCGTAGCCGACAAGCAGGCAGGCCAGCGCGATGACGAGGCCACGAAAGCGGATCGAGAATCCGATCAGGCCACTCAACATGGTGCCGCCCCATCGGACGTGCGGGGCCCCGGTGATTCAGCCCCTATGGCCGCAGTGGCGCCGATCGACGCGCGGCCGCTCTGCGGCTGCCTGTGCGCTCTCTGGCGCGGTCGACCGCAATGGTTCGCGGCTGCGTAGCCCCAGCGACTCAGTCGCATTCGGGGTCCTTGCAACCGGTGCCGGCGGGCGGCGGGCGCTGCTCCTCCGACAGCAGCAGGCCGGCCCCTTGGGTGACCACGCGTTCTGCCGCGTGCAGGCCGTCGACGACGACATAGCCGCCGTCGGTCTCGGTCGCATGGAGCAGCGGCCGGCGCGCAAAGCGGGTGGCACTGTCCTGCACGTACACCCAGGGCCGACCGGCATACCAGACCACCGCACTGGATGGAACGAAGCTCGCCGGCATTGCCTGCGCGGAGCCTGGCAGGTAGGCAACGACAGAGGCGCCAACAGGCCATGCCGAGGTCACCCGATAGAGGTGGCTGCTGCCGACCATGCCTGGATCGACCTGCGCGGCCGCGGAGACCCACGACGCCGGACGGCGATCGCCACCACCGGATTGCACCTCGATCGCCTCAGGCGCAGCCCGCACGCCCGCCGGGAGGGTCACGCGCACCACGACATCGCGACGCGCCAGAAACCGCTCGAAGGCGCCGGAGTCCCGCTGCAGCGCCCATCGAGCGAGCGTCGCTCCGAACTGCTGCGCGGCGCCCGCCTCGATATTGCGCGACGCGAGTGCGGCCGCATCGACCCTGGCTTGGTCGCGGCGATCAGCGGCCTGTGCAGCCTGCAATGCCTTGAGCGAGACGTTCTGCTGGTCCGCATAGAGCGTCCGGTCGCGCTCGAGTTCGGCATGCGATGCGCCCGCCGTCGCACGAGCCACCTCGGCGTCGGCAGTTGCCGCGTCGTGGCGACCGCGCAGAGCGACGAGCGCTTGCAGGTCGATCACGGTGCCGTACGCCATCGTCTCGATGCGGCGCGTGGTGGCGGCGAGCGGCTGGACGACGATGCCGCTGCGCTGCTGCACCGCCGCGTCGAGCCGCACCATCGTCACCCCGTCGACCACCGACACCGGGCTCGATGCCGTGGGCTGCGCAGGCTGCGGCGCCGAGACAGTCGTTCCAAGGTTCGAATGCACGATCGCGGCCGCCAGCGCGATCATGCCGAGCCCGAACAAGCCTGCGGCAATGGGCTTGGCGTAGCGAGCAAGGTCCATCCGGTTCTCCTCAACGTCGCGGGTCGAACGGGACATTCAGCGGGCGCTGCATCGCGTCTTCGATCTCGCCCAACGCACTCTGGAGGCGGGCCAGTGCGTCCTCGTGCGCCAGTCGGGCCGACCCTGCGTCAAGTTCCGCCAGTGCGAGGCTCAGGCGGTCGGTCGCCCCGAACGCGAAGGCCTTGCGCGCCGCGGCCAGTTGCTGTTGCTGGGATGCCCACAGCGAATCAGATACCTGCAGCGTGGCCACGGCGGCCCGGTAGCGCTGGGTGGCCTGATCGGCATGCTCGATCGACTGCGCTTGCACCGCGTTGAATCGGGCCTCGGCCTCCTTGCGTCGGGCCTCGGCTTCGGCGATCGGCCCTTCATTGCGATTGAACAGCGGCAACGGGATGCCCGACAGCGACAGCGCGAACTTGCGCGCCCCGGCGTCATAGCTGTAGCCAGGCCCAAGGTGCAGGTCCGGGTACTGGTTGGCGACTTCCAGTTGCAGCGCGGCTTGACTGGCCTCGTAGGCGGCCAGCGCAGCCTGCACGTCGGCGCGGTTGTGCAGGGCCTGCTCGCGAACATGTTGAGTCGGCAAATCGGCGATCTCGGAACCGAAGCCGTCGAGCCGGATGTCGGCATGGCGAATCGAGGCCAGCGGCAGGCCGAGGGCCGCTGCAACACCGGCCCATGCGTCCTGCACCCGTTGGTCCGCCTGAGCGAGTTCCAGCCGGCTCTGTTCCAGCGCGGCGCGCGCCTGCTGAGCCTCAGTCGCGGAGGCGGCGCCCAGAGCAAGGCGCTTGTCCAGCAACCGAAGGATCTGCTGGCGCCATTCCAGCTGTTGCGCCAGCAATACGCTGCGCCCGTGCCCGGCAAATGCGGCGAGCAAGTGGGTGCG
>JBDSBD010000350.1:0-3335 GCA_039921765.1 Burkholderiaceae bacterium | reverse complement strand
GAGCGCTACCTCAGTGAGGCGTTTCGCGCGTCCTGCCCTGAGGCCGCGCGCGCGTTGCGCGCCACACTGCTGCGCTGCGACGCCGCGGGCTACGCGGCGTGCTGCCACGCCGTGGCCGGAGTCGACTGGCTCGATCGGCTGGCACAGGTTCGCTGTCCGACGCTGGTGATCGCCGGCGCGCTCGATGTCGGCGCGCCGGTGGCGATGTCGCGCGCCATCGTCGAGCGCATCGAAGGCGCCGAGCTGGTGGTGCTGCAGGATGCCGCGCACCTGGGCGTACTCGAACAGCCGGTGGCGTTCCGCGCCGCACTGGTGGATCTTCTGGGACGCGTCGACGCCGTCGTGGAACCGACCCCGTCGACGCCCGCCTGAGTGGCAGGCCTCTGATCCCGGCCGGGCCGAAGCGGCCGGCGCATGGGCCTATGCGTGCGAGCCGGGCGCTCCGAGCTGGGCCGACACCTTGCGCGCTGCCTTCAGCAGGGCGGGGATGAGCGCTCCGTCGAGCCGCGTATCGAAGCGCGCGCTCGGCCCGATGGCGGTCAGGCTCAGCACGATCGTGCCCTGCGCGTCGAACACCGGCGCGGCAGCCGCGCTGATGCCGGGCACCGCGGCGTCCGTGGTGCGGCTCACGCCGTGGCGCCGGACCTCGTCGAGCGCGGCCGCCAGGGCCTTGTCGATGGCGTCATGGCCACCGCCGCGCTTGCGCGCCGGGCCGCGTTCACTCGCGCCTTCGGCCGCGAGCGCGGCCCGAACCTGGGCGAGCGGCAGGTAGGCCGCAAACAGCCGCCCCGACGCGGTGCCGCGCAGGCTCATCACGGTGCCATGGCGCATGTTCACGTACACCGCCAGCGGTGCCTCCTCGATGCGCACGATGGTCGCGCCCCGGCTGCCCCAGACCCCGATGCCAACGGTGTGGCCGAGGCGCTGCGCCAGCTCGCCGAGCAGCGGCGTGGCCAGGCGCACCGGGTCGACCTGTTGCAGGCTAATCAGGCCGAGCTGCATGGCCAGCGGCCCCAGGCCGTAGTGGCCCGAGGTGCCGTCCTGCACGATCAGGCCGAGCTTGCCGAAGCTCACGAGATACGGGTGCGCCTTGGCGGGGGTCATCTGCGCGCCGTACGCCAGATCCTTGAGCGCCATCGGCCGGCCGTGGTGCACGAGCGCGCGCAGCAACTGGCCACCGACCTCGACGCTCTGGATGCCGCGCGGGGCACGGACGACGGCGTTCGTTCGAACGGGGGATGCTGACATGGTGTTCGGTAGTTCCACTAAAACGAATCGATTGGACATTAGCGAAATTAGTGACTAAGATCAAGCTCCGGTTCGCCGATGGCGAATTTATTCGCCTCAAACGGATTTCGCCCACCCCGCGACCTCCCCACATTTCGGAACCCCCATGAGCAAAGCCTTCGCCTCCCAGGCCGACCTGCAGGAAAAGCAGATCACTTTCACCAAGCTGTCGGACAACGCGTACGCCTACACGGCGGAAGGCGACCCGAACACCGGCATCATCATTGGCGACGACGCGGTGATGGTGATCGACACCCAGGCCACCCCGGTGATGGCGCAAGACGTGATCCGACGCATTCGCGAGGTCACCGACAAGCCGATCAAGTACGTGGTGCTGAGCCACTACCACGCGGTGCGCGTGCTGGGCGCGACGGCCTACGAGCCGCAGCAGATCATCGCGAGCCAGGACACCTACGACCTGATCAAGGAGCGCGGCGCACAGGACATGCAAAGCGAGATCGAACGCTTTCCGCGCCTGTTCCGTGCGGTCGAAACCATCCCCGGGCTGACCTGGCCCACGCTCACCTTCAAGGGCGAGATGACGGTCTGGCTCGGCAAGCTCGAGGTCCGGCTGATGCAGCTCGGCCGCGGTCACACCAAGGGCGACACGGTGGCCTGGCTGCCGCAGCAGAGGGTGCTGTTCAGCGGCGATCTGGTCGAGTTCGGCGCCACGCCATACGCGGGCGATGCCTATTTCCAGGACTGGCCGCAGACGCTGGACCGCATCGCGGCACTCCAGCCGACGGCGCTGGTGCCCGGGCGCGGCGCGGCGCTGACGACGCCGCAGATGGTGAAGGAGGGTCTTGCCGGCACGCGTGCGTTCGTCAGTGACCTGTTCGCGCAAGTGAAAGCAGGTGCCGCGGCCGGCAAGGATCTGCGCACGATCTACAAGGAAACGCACGCTGCGCTCACGCCCAAATACGGCCAATGGGTGATCTTCGACCACTGCATGCCGTTCGACGTCTCGCGCGCGCTTGACGAGGCCACGAAGCACCCCGACCCGCGCATCTGGACCGCCGAGCGCGACCAGGCAATGTGGGAATCTCTGGAACGCTGAAGGCCATCGCCGGCAGACGCGAGGAGGTGCGCCGATGACATCCGCCGCCGCGCTGGAGCGCGACTACCAGTCGCTCGAGTTCGAGTACCGCGCGGTGCCCGAACAGCGCGCCACCGAGCCGCCGCCCCACCCGGTCGTGATCGTTGGTGCCGGCCCGGTGGGCCTGAGCCTCGCCATCGACCTGGCGCAGCGCGGCGTGAAGGTGCTGCTGCTCGACAACGACCACAAGGTCTCGACCGGCTCGCGCGCGATCTGTTTCGCCAAGCGCACGCTCGAGATCTTCGACGGCCTGGGCTGTGGTGGCCCGATGGTGGGCAAGGGTGTGTCCTGGAGCCGGGGCCGCGTCTACTTCCGGGATGAACTGGTCTACAGCTTCGACCTTTTGCCCGAGGATGGGTACGAGCGGCCCGCGTTCATCAACCTGCAACAGTATTACGTCGAAGGTCTGCTTGCCGATCGCGCGTTCGAGTTGCCGAACATCGAGATCCGCTGGCGCAACACGGTGAGCGGCGTCGCGCCCGATGATTCGGGCGTCACGCTGACGGTGGACACGCCCGACGGGCCGTACCGGGTGCGCGCCGACCATGTCGTGGCCTGCGACGGCACGCGCTCCGCGGTCCGGGCGCTGCTCGGTCTGGAGAGCCAGGGACGTGTTTTCAAGGATCGATTTCTGATCGCCGATGTGACCATGGATGCGGCGGACTTTCCGGTCGAGCGCCGCTTCTGGTTCGACCCACCCTTTCACCCGCGCCAGAGCGTGCTGCTGCACAAGCAGGCCGACGACATCTGGCGCGTGGATTTCCAGCTCGGCTGGGACGCCGACCCGGTGCAGGAGCGTCAGCCCGAGCGCATCATTCCGCGCGTGCGCGCGCTGCTCGACAGCGTGGGCGCGCGCGACATCCAGTTCAGGCTGGTGTGGGCCAGCGTCTATACCTTCGCCTGCATGCGCATGGCGAGCTTCCGCCACGGGCGCGTGCTCTTCGCCGGCGAC
>JBDSBD010000349.1:0-7703 GCA_039921765.1 Burkholderiaceae bacterium | reverse complement strand
ATCGGGCATTCTTATGAGTGTTCATCCGGGTTGGCCTTTGAAGTAGACGGGGGGTTTGGCGATTCCCAGTCTCTCAAAACCTCTCCGGGTGAACACCCGCAATAACCTATTGAAACTTCACAGCTAGGCAGCCTGCTTCAGGCTTTCCAGTCGAGCGGCCACCTCACGCTTGCCGACGCCACGCAGGGCTGCGATAGCCGCCAAATTCCGCGGCCGTGGCTTCGACTTGCCGCTCTCCCATGAGTACACGGACTGCCCCGTTGTTCCCACGAGCAGCCCGAAGTCCTCCGCACTCAGCCCGAGACGTTTGCGATTGTTCGCCATGCCCTGGGCGCGAAATCGGAACTGGCTTGCCTCGGCGTCCTCTTGCTCGGACTCGACCGACCGCACGGGCTTGTTCGCAACACGGGTCGTGGTGCGAACAAGCGCTTTCAGCGCCTTCTCGAGTTCCGAAGTACGACGCTTGAGCGCGGCGATTTCCGAGCGCTGGGCCGCAACGGATTTCTTCAGACTCTCGGTTTCGGCGCGAAGCTGCTTGCGTGCAAGGCGGGCGACTTCGGACTTGAGGACAGAGGCTAGATTTGTCATGGGACGGATTGTGCCTTCTGCGCGCTCCGCCGAAAGAGGTCAGGGTTGACCCCTTGCGCGGGCCGGGTTGGGCAACGCTCGAAACGGCGAGATTCGTTTGTATCGCGCTTGGCGCGCAGCGGCAAGTTGGGTGGCTGCCTCTTGAGTATCTGCGAGAGTTGATGCGCAAGTCGTCTCCGACACGCAGGTGTCCGTGGCCTTTCAGGACGGGTCAAGCCAGTTGCGGGAGACCGGGCCGCAACCGTGCAATAGCCACCTGGATGACGGCATGGACGGCCCGTCGCAACGATGGGGTGAAACGCGTGTTCGTTGTCCAGGCCGCGCCCGATGCCGCAGCGCCTGGCGACGTCGCCTTGCCCGCACCCAGGCCCGACATCTCTGGCCGCGCTGATGACCTGGTTTTGGGTGGGGGTCGGGGGATCATCGAGAGGTTCGGGTTGACTGCGCAAGGCTGCAGAAGGTGAGAGTTTCTCGTGTTTCGAAACTGCAGCCTGTATCAGGCTTGACCGGTGTTTTATTATTGAGAGTCCGAAGCAGTGAGCGCTGTCAACGAGCCATCAAGGCTGAGATTGCGAAAATGCAGTGAACGCATAGCGCTGGTCGGGGCCTTCCATCGATCGCATTTCCGAGCGATTGCGTGGCCAGCCCGGTGCCTGTTCGTCTTGTGACTCGATGGCTGTGCGATGCGAAGACAGCCACTCGCTGGATGTGGCGTTTGCTGGCAGGGCACCGTCGGGCCACGCAATGACGCATCATTGTTGTTCGCGTTCTCTGGGTTGCGGCGACGTGACCGGAGGGTGGGCTGTCGTGCCAACACCGCTTTGCGGCGGCACAAGACGTTTTGACCGATCGGTCGGCAGATGAAAGGATGGGACCTGTGATCTCGACACAATTGACGCAGATGTTCGGACTCGAGCACCCGATCGTGCTCGCGCCCATGGGGGGAGTGTCCGGAGGCCGCCTCGCGGCCGCGGTATCGAATGCCGGCGGGCTTGGGCTGGTCGGCGGTGGCTACTGCGATCCGGCGTGGTTGCGGACCGAGCTTGGCATCGTCACGCGGGAGACCCAGAAGCCCTGGGGTGTCGGCGTCATCACCTGGGCCGCCAGCGACGACGTGATGGCGCTGGTGCTCGGCTTTCGTCCGCATGCGGTGATGCTGTCGTTTGGCGACCCCCGACCGTACGCGCCGGCGGTCCGCGCCGCGGGATGCAAGTTGATCTGTCAGGTGCAGGACATGGAGGGCGTGCGCCTGGCGCAGGCCGCGGGCGCCGATCTGATCGTGGCCCAGGGCACCGAAGGCGGGGGCCATGGCGGGCGGCGTGCGACCTTGCCCTTCGTTCCGGCCGTGGTCGATGCGGTTGCCGCCACGCCGGTGCTGGCGGCCGGCGGAATCGCCGATGGCCGTGGTCTGGCGGCGGCCTTGATGCTCGGCGCCCAGGGCGCGCTGATCGGAACGCGGTTTTACGCCAGCGAGGAAGCGCTCGGCCATCCGAAGGTGAAGCAACGCCTTGCCGGCGGCCACGCTGACGAAACGTCGCGCACCAGCGTGTTCGACATCGTGCGCGGCTACGCGTGGCCGATGCCGATCACCGGACGCGCGCTGCGCAACGAGTTCATGCAACGCTGGCACGGTCATGAGCCCGAGCTTGCGAAGTGCGTCGAAACGGAGCGGCCCGCCTATTGGGCGGCGGCGAGCCAGGGCAACATCGACACGGCGGTGGTCTGGGCGGGCGAGGCGGTCGATCTCATCGGCAGCGTCGAGGGTGCCTCTGCTCTTGTCGAGCGCATCAGCGCGGAGGCCGAATCCCAATTGAACGCCGGCATCGCGCTCACGCGTTCTGGCAAGTGAGGGTCAGCCCTCAGCGCAAGCTTGCGTCAACCGGGTCGCTGATGGCGGTTTGACCGGGGCGCAGGACGGCGGTGGCGCCGCTGCCGGGCGCGCCGATCGGCAGATCGCCGATCGGACGGTGGCCTGGACCGGTCTGGCGGGCGGGTTGGGTCGATTCAGGTCAGTCAGCGTTTTTCCAAGGTCGGTATTCAGGCCTTTGAGTGGGCGGCTGGCACGCCTTGTTCGCCCCGTTGCACAGGCCGCGTCGCGGTGCGGGCCTCGCCTTACAATCCACCGGCTTTGCCATCGGCGTCGTGCCGGCCCCCATAGAGGACAACCACGTGTTCATATCCGAAGCTTTTGCGCAAGCCGCTCCCGCCGTCACCGGAGCGTCTGAATCCCCGTTCGGAAGCCTGGGCAGCATGCTGCCGCTGGTGCTGATGTTCGTGGTGCTGTATTTCGTGATGATCCGCCCGCAGATGAAGCGCCAGAAGGAAGCCAAGGCGATGATCGCGGCGCTTGCCAAGGGCGACGAGATCGTCACCACCGGTGGCGTGCTGGGCAAGATCACGAAGATCGGCGAGAGCTATCTGACGGTCGAGGTCGCCAGCGGTGTCGAGATCCAGGTGCAGCGCGGTGCCGTCGTGCAGGTGCTGCCCAAGGGCACCGTCAAATAGGGCTGAAGGCCTGGCCATGTGTGTGCCCCCTGATGCGGCGCGCTGATCGCAGATCGCGCGGCGGGGCTGGCGCCCCTCGAAGAGGAAGAGTTGATGAACCGTTACCCCGCTTGGAAGTACGCGCTGCTGGTTGTGGTGCTGCTGGTCGGGCTGATCTACACGCTACCCAACTTTTTCGGCGAAGCGCCGGCCGTGCAGGTGAGCAGCGCAAAGGCCACACTCAAGCTCGATGCGGCGACGGCGCAGCGCATCGAGCAGATCATCGAGAAAGCCGGGTTGAAGGCCGACTTCGTGCAATTCGAGGGCAATTCGGTGAAGGCGCGTTTTGCCGATCTGGACGCCCAGCGCAAGGCCAAGGACGCGATCGGCGCCGCGCTCAACCCCGATCCGAACGACCCCAGCTACATCGTGGCACTGAACCTGCTGTCGCGCTCGCCGCGCTGGCTCACGGCAATGCATGCGCTGCCGATGTTCCTGGGGCTGGACCTGCGCGGCGGTGTCTATTTCCTGATGCAGGTCGACATGCAGGCCGCATTGAAGAAAAAGGCGGAGGCGCTGACCGGCGACATCCGCACGCTGCTGCGCGACAAGAACCTGCGCCACGCCGGCATCACGCGCGACGGCAACGACGTCGACATCCGCTTTCGTGACAACGAAACGCTTGTGGCCGCGCGCAAGCTGCTCGAGGAACAACTGCCCGATTTGCAGTGGGTCGACTCGGCCGACGGCAGCGACTTCAAACTCAGCGGCAGCCTCAAGCCGGAGGCTGCGCGGCGCGTTCAGGACGTCGCCATCACGCAGAACATCACGACCTTGCACAACCGGGTCAACGAACTCGGCGTGGCCGAGCCGGTGATCCAGAAGCAGGGCGGCGATCGCGTGGTGGTGCAGTTGCCCGGCGTGCAGGACACGGCCAAGGCCAAGGACATCATCGGCCGCACGGCGACGCTCGAGTTGCGCATGGTCGACGACAGCGCCGAGGCCGCGGCGGCGGCGGCGGGAACCGGCCCGGTGCCGTTCGGAGTCGAGCGCTACGTGGAGCGCGGCGGCGCGCCACTGATGGTCAAGCGCCAGGTCATCCTGACCGGCGACAACCTGACCGACGCGCAACCCGGCTTCGACCAGCAAACCCACGAGGCGGTCGTCAACCTCACGCTGGACGCAAACGGCGCGCGCATCATCAAGGAAGTCTCACGCGAGAACGTCGGCAAGCGCATGGCGATCCTGCTGATCGAAAAAGGCAAGGGCGAGGTCATCACGGCGCCGGTGATCCGCTCCGAGCTGGGGAGCCGGATTCAGATCTCGGGGCGCATGACCTCCGAAGAGGCCGGCGATACATCGCTGCTGCTGCGTGCCGGTTCGCTGGCCGCGCCGATGGAGATCATCGAGGAGCGCACGATCGGCCCGAGCCTGGGCGCCGACAACATCGCGAAGGGCTTCGACAGCGTGCTGTATGGCTTTGCAGCAATCGTGGTGTTCATGGTCCTGTATTACCACTTGTTCGGTGTCATCTTGTCCCTGGCCCTCGGCTTCAACCTGCTGCTGCTGCTGGCGCTGCTGTCGATGCTGCAGGCCACGCTGTCGCTGCCCGGCATCGCGGCGATTGCGCTGACGTTGGGCATGGCGATCGACGCCAACGTGCTGGTCAACGAGCGCGTCCGCGAGGAGTTGCGCGCCGGTGCCTCGCCGCAGGTCGCCATCCACACCGGCTACGAGCGCGCCTGGGCGACGATCCTCGACTCCAACGTCACCACCCTGATCGCGGGGTTGGCCCTGCTCACGTTCGGCTCGGGGCCGGTGAAAGGTTTTGCGGTCGTGCACTGCTTGGGCATCCTGACCTCGATGTTCTCGGCCGTGGTGTTCTCGCGTGGCCTGGTGAACCTGTGGTCCGGGCGCCAGAAGAAGCTCAAGAGCGTGTCGATCGGCCAGATCTGGAAGCCACCGACCGAAGCTCTCGTGAAACGCTGAGCCCCACCGCAAGAACAAGCACGAAAGTCCAAGATGGAATTCTTCCGGGTCCACCGCGACATCCCGTTCATGCGCCATGCGCTGGTGTTCAACGCCATCTCGGCGCTGACCTTCGCGTTGGCCGTGTTCTTTCTCGTCACGCGTGGCCTGCACCTGTCGATCGAGTTCACCGGTGGCATCGTGATGGAGGCGTCGTATGCGCAGGCCGCCGACGTCGAGAAGATCCGCACCGGCGTCGACACGCTCAAGCTCGGCGAGAGTCAGGTGCAGAACTTCGGCAGCACGCGCGACGTGATCATCCGGCTGCCGGTGGCGCAAGGCGTCAAGCAGTCGGAGGTGGTGGCACGCGTGTTCGGCGAGATGTGCAAGGCCGAGAACGGCGCGGTCACGACCCAGCAAGGCGTGAGCGACAAGGGCGAGGCGGTCTCGCGCCCGGTGTGCCTGGCCGGCGGCGCCGAGCCGGTGAAGTTGCAGCGGACCGAGTTCGTCGGGCCGCAGGTCGGGCGTGAACTCGCCGTCGACGGCGCGAAGGCGCTGGCCTTCGTGATCGTGGGCATCATGATCTATCTGGCGATCCGTTTCGAGTGGAAGTACGCTGTCGCCGCGATCATTGCGAACCTGCACGACGTCGTGATCATTCTCGGGTTCTTCGCGTTCTTCCAATGGGAGTTCAGCCTGACGGTGCTGGCGGCGGTGCTCGCGGTGCTGGGTTACTCGGTCAACGAATCGGTGGTCATCTTCGACCGGATTCGCGAGGCATTCCGGCGCTTTCGCAAGATGACTCCGCATCAGGTCATCGACCACGGCATCACGGCCAACATCAGCCGCACCATCATCACGCACGGCAGCACGCAGATGATGGTGCTGTCGATGCTGGCCTTCGGTGGCCAGACGCTGCACTATTTCGCGTTGGCACTCACCATCGGGATCCTGTTTGGTATTTACTCGTCGGTCTTTGTCGCTGCTGCCATCGTGATGTGGCTGGGCGTCAAGCGTGAGGATCTGGCCAAGGCCTCGTCCAAGGAGCACGATCCAGACGATCCCAACGCTGGCGCGGTGGTGTAGAGTCTCCCGCCAACGTCCACAGGATCATCACACCCATTCCAATGCCGACCCTCGCCAACCCCTCGGCTCTGGCCCAGCAGGCGAGGAGGTCCTACGTCGAAGGGCTGCTGGGCGGATTGCCGGCTGTGGTGCAGGCGGTCGAACGGGCGGCGCGTGTGCAGGTGAGCCAGGTGGCTGAACCGGCTCTTGCGATGCAGCGCCGCGATCTGATCCCCGACCTCCACAAGGCCACGCCGCTCTGGTTGCACGGCATGACCTCGATGTTGCGCGGCGGCTTGCCCAGCGGCATGGTCACGGCGTCACGGCCCGGCGATCTGCCGCTGCCTTCGACCCGCAGCGCCAAGCTCAGCCTGGTCGACGACGACACCATCGAGCAGGACATCATCAGCTCACGCCTGGCGTTGGCGATGATGGATCGCGCGTCGTGGGAATTCACCGACCTGCGTTCGCGCATCACGATGCTCGAGCACCGCGAAGAGCTGGACGCCAACGATGTGCTGCGCCCGCACGTGTTCGCACGCATTGTTGCCGCATCGTGGCGTGCCGCCGGGCTCGGCCTGGCGGCGTGGCGGTTGCTCCAGGAGGCGTTGCACGAAGAGTTCTCGCTCGTCTCCGAAGAAGGGTTTCACGAAGCGAACCGTTTTCTGATCGAGCGCCAGGTCATGCCCGAGGTCGACCTGCGGCCCTTCATCCGGCGCTCACGCGGTGGCTCCGTGCACGGCTTTGTCGGCACCGGTACCGGGTCGTCCCTGTCGGGCCCGAGTTCGACCAGTGGTCGTGGCGAGGTCGGTGAAGAAACCCGATTGATGACGCGCACCGCCGGCTTGGTGCGTGGCATGGACCACGCCGAGGCGGTTCTCGGGCGGCTCAACCGGTTGGTGGGCCGGCAACTGCCCGAGTTTGCAAACACGTCGCGCGAGGCACCGCCCGCCTCACCGCGCCTGCGAACTGCGATCGCCGAGGCCCAACAGGGCATCGCTATGCGCCTGTCCTCGGGCGTGGCGGCGCGCACCGTGGCTGGCGAGGTCAGTACGCCGGCGCTGCTCGAGGAAATGAACCAGCGCCGCCAGGCCTTGAAGGCGGCCGCCAGCACACCGGTGGAGCGGGCCACGATCGAGATCGTTGCGCTGCTGTTCCAGAGCATCCTCACCGAGGAGCGCATTCCGTCGGCGGTGCGCGTCTGGTTTGCGCGCCTGCAGATGCCGACCCTGCGCGTGGCCGTCAGCGAGCCGGATTTCTTCGCGGCGACGGACCATCCGGCGCGCCGCCTGATCGACCGCATGGGTTCGTGCGTGATGGGATTCGATGCCACGCGCAAGGCCGTCGGCGACGTTCTCGAGAAAGAGATCAAGCGCGTTGTGCAGGTGATCGAAGCCTATCCGGACACCGGCCGGCGCGTGTTCCAGACCGTGCTGGTCGAGTTCGAGAAATTCCTCGAGCACTACTTCACGAACGAGAACGAGGCCTCCCGCAAGGGCGTGTCGCTGGCGCAGCAGGTCGAGCAGCGCGAGACGCTCGCGATCCAGTACACGATCGAGTTGCGCAAGATGCTCAATGAGGTGCCGGTGCAGGAAGGC
>JBDSBD010000348.1:0-3541 GCA_039921765.1 Burkholderiaceae bacterium | reverse complement strand
CGTCGACGCCGTCGTCGAATGCTGTCGAGGAGCCGCGAGCCACGTCGTTCATTGCTCCAGGTGCCACGCTCGGCGTCATGGGCGGTGGCCAGCTCGGCCGCATGTTCGTGCAGGCTGCGCAGCAGATGGGCTACGCCACCGCGGTGCTCGATCCCGATCCGGCCAGCCCCGCGGGTGCGGTGGCGCACCGCCACATCCGCGCCGACTACCTTGACCGGCAAGGCCTGAACGAGCTGGCGCAGTGCAGCGCCGCGATCACGACCGAGTTCGAGAACGTGCCGGCGCAGGCGCTGGCGCAGCTCGCCGAACGTTGCAGCGTGGCGCCGGGTGCGGCGGCGGTTGCCGTCTGCCAGGACCGCTCCGCCGAGAAGGCCCATTTCGGGCGCAGCGGCGTGGCGTGCGCGCCGCATGCGCTGATCGAAACCGAGACCCAGCTGGCGGCTGTGGATGCCGCGCTGCTGCCCGGCATCCTGAAGACGGCGCGGCTCGGTTACGACGGCAAGGGCCAGATGCATGTGGCCAGCCGTGCCGAGTTGGCGCAGGCCTGGGGCGTGCTCGGCAAGGTGGCCTGCGTGCTCGAACAGCGGCTCGCGCTGATGCATGAGATCAGCGTCGTGGTTGCGCGCGGTGCCGATGGCACGCTGGTGCACTTCCCCGCGCAGCAGAACCTGCACCGCGCCGGCGTGCTCGTGCTGACTCAGGTGCCGGCGCCGGAGGTGGCGCCGCAGACGCAGGCCGCGGCCGTTGACGCTGCGCTGCGCATCGCGACCGGGCTCGGCTACGTCGGCGTGCTGTGCGTCGAGTTCTTCGTAGTGCGCGACGGCGCGCTTGTCGCCAACGAGATGGCGCCGCGCCCGCACAACTCGGGCCACTACAGCATCGACGCCTGTGATGTGTCACAGTTCGAGCTGCAGGTGCGCACTCTCGCGCGGCTGCCGCTCGTGATGCCACGCCTGCATTCGCCCTGCGTGATGCTCAACCTGCTCGGCGATCTGTGGTTTCGTGAGCGTGCGCACGCGGTCGAGCCCGACTGGGCCGGGGTGCTGGCGCTGGCCGGCGTGCACCTGCACCTGTATGGCAAGGCGCAGGCACGACCGGGGCGCAAGATGGGGCATCTGACCGTGACCGCGGCCAGCGCCACGCAGGCCGAAGCGATCGCGCGCGCGGCCGCGCTGCGGCTCGGGATCGAGGCCTGGTGAGCATGCCGCTCCTTGGAGATGGCCCGGCCGCCGTGGAGCGAGCAGCGGCCCTGCTGGCGTCGGGCGAGCTCGTTGCGTTCCCGACCGAGACCGTCTACGGCCTGGGCGCGCGCGCCGATGACGACGCCGCGGTGGCGAAGATCTTCGCCATCAAGGGCCGGCCGACCAGCCATCCGATCATCGTGCATGTCGCCGAGCCGCTTGACGCACCGGCCTTCGCCGCCGTGATGTCGCCGCTCGCGCAGCGTCTCGTGCAGGCCTTCTGGCCCGGACCGCTGACGGTGATCGTGCCACGCGCACCCGGCATGGGCGCCGCTGCGGCCGGGGGCCAGGTCAGCATCGGCCTGCGCTGTCCGGCGCATCCGCTGGCGCACGCGCTGCTGGCGGCGGCGCGCCGGCTCGGTGTGGCGGGGGTCGCCACGCCGAGCGCCAACCGTTTCGGCCGCATCAGCCCGACGCTCGCGGCGCACGTGATCGAAGAGTTTGGTGACGCGCTCGCGGTGCTCGATGGTGGCGCCTGTGCGGTGGGCATCGAATCGACCATCGTCGATTGCACGCGCGACCGCCCGGTGCTGCTGCGCTCGGGCGTGCTGACGCGCGCCGCGATCGAGTCGGCGTTGGGCGAGCCCCTGCTCGCGCCCGACGCCGATGCGCCGCGCGCGAGCGGCACGCTCGCGTCGCACTACGCGCCGCGCGCCAAGCTGCGCCTGATGCCGACCGCGATGCTGCGCACCGCGTTGCAGATGCTCGACGACCGCACGCTGGCGCTGGCGGTATATTCGCGCAGCGTGGCCCTGGACTTCGCGCCGCAGGTGCGACACCGGCGCATGCCCGCGCGGGCCGAGTCGGCCGCGCACGAATTGTTCGCGGTGCTGCACGAACTCGACGCCGAGGGCACGCAGATCATCTGGGTGGAAGAACCACCACCCGGGCCCGAGTGGGATGGTGTGCGCGATCGCCTGCGGCGCGCGGCGGCGTCCTGAACTCGACGGCCCGCCCGACGACTGGATTTCTGGAGACTGCATGAAGTGGACTGTGAATGGATGGCGCCGTGCGATGTGCGGCGCAGCCGTGCTGGCGGTGACCTTGCTCGCCGCGTGCGGCGGCGGCGAACAGGTGCGCAAGTTCACCCCATCGAGGGTGATCGCGTTCGGTGACGAATCGAGCCTCATCGACGGCAGCGGCGCCAAGTACAGCGTCAACGCGGTGGTTGCGGGATCGACCGTGCTCGATTGCGCCGCCAACCCGCTCTGGGTGCAGACGGTGGCGACCGGGTACGGCCTGGTGTTTCCGCAGTGCAACCCGCTGGCGCTTCCGGCGCCCGCCAGTCGCATCCATGCAGCCAGCGGCGCGCATGTTGCCGACCTGGCGGCGCAGATCGACCAGCAGGTCGCCAGCGGCGGCTTCACGAGCTCCGATCTGGTCACGATCCTGATCGGCTCGAACGACGTCATCGATCAGTTCCTGCAGTATCCCGGTCTGTCCGAAGCCCAGTTGACGACGCGGCTCGAACAGGCCGCCGCGGACCTGGCGACGCAGATCAACCGCGTCGCCGACCTCGGTGCCAAGGTGTTGATCTCGACCGTTCCCGACCTGGGGTTGACGCCGTTTGCCGGCCCGCCGGGCGGCGCCAATGCCTTGCTGCTGAGCCGACTGACCGACAAGTTCAACATCGAGATGCGGACCCGGATCTACAACGACGGGCGCAGGATCGGGCTGGTGCAGATCGACAGCTATCTGCGGCTGGTGCGCAACCAGAGCGGGGCCGGCGTCTTCGTCAACATGACGGACGCGGTGTGCGCCACCTCGGCAGCGTTGCCAAATTGCAGCACGCTGACCTTGCGCACGACCAACGATGCCAACAATCAGGTGCCCAATGCCACCTGGTGGCTCTGGGCCGACGACCGGCACCTGAGCGCCGGCGGCCAGGCCCGCTTCGGTGAACTCGCGCTCCTGCGGGCGCAGAACAACCCGTTCTGAGCGGCGCCGGGCGAGCGCGCGGCTGCGGGCGGAGCGGCGTGGCGTGGCGTGGCCTGGCGGGTGTGCCGGTTCGCGCTGCGCGAGTCCCGCGCGCGCAGCGGGCGCCGCGTCAGTTCAGTGTGCCGGGGGGCGCCTGGCGCTGGGGTGTGCTGTCGTCGATGGCCCATTGCACCACCGCATCCAAGGTCGAGCGCGCGGCGTCGCCCTCGGCGTTCGGGTGGCTCAGCAGCGCGACGACCACGTAGCGACGCCCCGAATTGCCGAGCACGTAGCCGGCCACGCCGCGCACGCCGCGCAGCGAGCCGGTCTTCAGATGGGCTCGTCCGGGCGTGCTGCGCGAACGCTTGAGCGTGCCATCCAGC
>JBDSBD010000347.1:0-6608 GCA_039921765.1 Burkholderiaceae bacterium | reverse complement strand
GATGATGTCGATGTCGGGCGGCTGGTTCTTCGTCGTCGCCTCCGAGGCCATCTCGGTGGCCGGCCAGAACATCAAGCTGCCCGGCATCGGCTCCTACATCGCTCTGGCGATCGAGGCAAAGAGTTTGGGCGCGATCGGCTGGGCGATCGCCTTCATGCTCGCGGGCATCGTGGTCTACGACCAGCTACTCTTCCGCCCGTTGCTCGCCTGGGCCGACAAGTTCCGCTTCGAGGAAAGCAGTGCCGAGACCGTGCCGACCTCATGGCTGCTCACATGGACGCGCCGCACCGACCGGCTGCGTGCGGTCGGTGGCTGGGGCGTTGGGTTGTTCGAGCGCTCGTTTCTGGTGCTGCGCCGGCCGCACGACGGCACTTCGATCCGCGCCCGCGTGCGGCCGGTCAATCCGCGGTGGTCGCGTGCCTGGGAAGCGCTGGTCGCGGCTGGCGTCCTGCTGGCGACCTGGCAACTGGTGCGCTACATCCACGCGGCGGTCGACCTGGCCGAGATCGCACATGTGTTCGTGCTCGCGGTCTACACGCTCACGCGTGTGCTGGTGCTGATTGCCCTGGCCGCGCTGGTGTGGGTGCCGGCAGGAATCTGGATCGGCATGAACCCGCGCTGGGCGAACCGGCTTCAAGGCGTCGTGCAGTTCCTCGCCGCATTCCCGGCCAACCTGATGTTCCCGGTGGTGGTGCTTTTAATCGTCAAGTGGCAGTTGAACCCGAACCTCTGGCTTTCGCCACTGATGGTGCTGGGCACCCAGTGGTACATCCTGTTAAACGTGATCGCCGGCGCGTCAAGCGTGCCCAACGAACTGCGTTACGCGGCGCGCAACCTGGGCCTGACGGGCTGGCTGCGCTGGCGTCGCTACCTGCTTCCGGCGGTCTTTCCGAGCTTCGTGACCGGCGCGATCACGGCCAGCGGCGGCTCATGGAACGCGAGCATCGTCGCCGAGTACGTGACCTGGGGCGACACCACGTTGCAGGCGCAGGGGCTGGGCAGCTACATCGCGCACATGACGGCGATCGGTGACTTTCCGCGCATCGCGCTGGGCATCGGCATGATGTGCGTGTTCGTGATGGCCTTGAACCAGTTCGTCTGGCGCCGGCTCTACCGGCTCGCCGAAGACCGCATGCATTTCTGACCGCTTCCGCCACTCGCCCGCGACCGATACCCATCGAAAGCAGCTCTGCCCATGTCCACCGCTATCATCGAACTCAAGGGCGTCGGCAAGTCGTTCAAGTCGGCCGATGGCAGCGCGCGCACGGTGCTCGAAGGGGTGGACTTCCGTCTCGCCGAAGGCGAGATCGTCGCGCTGCTCGGGCCTTCGGGCTCGGGCAAGTCGACGCTGCTGCGAATCCTGGCCGGACTGATCGGCGCCGACACCGGCGATGTGCGCTACCGAGGCCAGCCGCTCTATGCTCCGGCGCGCGGTGTGGGCATGGTGTTCCAGTCGTTCGCGCTGTTCCCGTGGCTCACGGTGCAGGGCAACGTCGAGCTCGGCCTGGAGGCGCGCGGCATGGCCAAGCCCGAGCGCGCCAAGCGGGCCGAGGCGGCGATCGCCCTGATCGGCCTGGCCGGCTTCGAGGGTGCATTGCCGCGCGAGCTCTCGGGCGGCATGCGCCAGCGCGTGGGCATCGCACGCGCGCTCGTCATCGAACCCGAGGTACTGCTGATGGACGAGGCGTTCTCGGCGCTCGACGTGCTCACCGGCGAGCGCCTGCGCGAAGACATCCTCGAGCTCTGGACCGGCCGCACGCTGCCCACCCAGGCGATGCTCGTGGTTTCGCACAACATCGAGGAGGCAGTTCTGATGGCCGACCGGGTGCTGATCTTCGCCAGCCACCCGGGCCAGGTGCGCTTCCAGCTCGCAGTGCAACTGCCGCGCCCGCGCGACCCTGAGAGCGCTCAGGCGCGCGAGCTCATCGACGAAGTCTACGCACTGATGACGGCCGGTACCGTGCGCGGCGGCCGGCCGTCCGAGGAGCCGGCGCGGCTGCTGCTCACCGAGCGGCTACCTGACGCCGACATCGGCCGGATGGAGGGCCTGCTGGAGTTGCTCGCCGGCGACACCTTCCAAGGTCATGCCGACCTGCCGCGCCTCGCCGAGGAGACCGAACTCACCGACGACGCCCTGCTGCCGCTCGCTCAGGCGGTCTCGCTGCTCGGCCTGGCGCGGCTTGCCGATGGTGACTTGCACCTCACGCCGCTCGGCCAGCGCTACGTCGAAGGCGAGCACACCCTGCGCCAGGAGTTGTTCGGCCAGCAACTGCTGGGCCATGTGCCGCTGGCCGCCCACATCCGCCACAGCCTGGAGCAAGAGCCTTCGGGCGAGCTTCCCGAAGAACCCTTCATCCGGCTGCTCAGCGAAAGCCTGGCCGCCGACGAGGCCGTGCAGGTGCTGCGCATCGCAATCGAGTGGGGCCGCCACGGCGAGGTGTTCGAGTACAACTACAACACCGGCGTGATCCACCTGCCGCAGGGCGAGGCGCAGCGCGAGGCCGACGCGAACGCCTGAGCACGGCCTGCTGGCTCAGGGCCTTCGCACGCCGAGCTTGAGCATCAGGCGCAGGTACTCGAGCCGCGCATTGAGCTCGGTCAGGTCTTCCAGCAGCGCGGTCCAGGCCTGGTTCAGGTCACTGCCTGCAGAGGGCTGGCGTTGCGGACGCGGGTCGGGTGGGAGCGGAGCTGCAGACATGGGAAGCCTTCGATGCAAGGACGGATGACGCATGCTCCCTCCATGCTGAGGTCGCGGCAACCCCGCGCTCAGGTGGGGTGATCGCCGGCACAACTTCGAGGCACCGGCAAGTCCGCGGCGATGGCACGCAGCGGCGCCGGACCCATCCTCGGGCCGGCACCTGCAACGCTACGCAAGCACCGGGCGGGCGGCCGGGCGCAGCATCAGCTCCTGAAGCCACAGGGCCGACTCGGTCGTCGCGTCGAACCGCTGGGGCGGCTCGTGGCGCAGGCCGATCGCGACCCGTCCGGTCCACCAGATCAGGCGGCCGGTGCCGGGCAGCATGATCTCGCCGATGTGGCCGGGTGGAATGGCCATCGGCGGCGCGGCCGAGTTGGGTTGGATCGAGACGTCGTCGAAGCTTGCGGACACGATGCGGGGGTGGTTGTCAAACATGTTCGACTCCAGAAGTGGGCTGCGCCATCATGGCCCGCGGTGGGGACACCGGCACCTCCTCACTCGGGGGAGTGCAGAGTGCACGCGTGTTGCGCGATCCTGTCGAAGTTGACGCGGGTCGACGCCACCCGGCCCCGGCCCCGGCCACGGTTTGCATGCGCGCGTGCGTCCGTCGCGGCGCCGAGGTCTAGCGACTGCCCTTCGCCCTCAGATGGGACAAGGGCAGCGCCGCTGCGGACTTGACTTCGCCGAGCGAGAAGCTGGTGTGAATGTCCTTCACGTTCGGCAGGTTCAGCAGCACGTCGAGCGAGAGCCGGGAGAACGCGTCGAGGTCGGTTGCGATCACCTGGACCTCGAAGGTGCCCGAGCCCGAGATGTAGTGGCACCAGATCACCTCGGGGATGCGCCGGATCGCCTCTTCGAGCGCGCGCGTCGCCACTCCGGTGTTGCGGTCCGCATCG
The DNA here is from genome assembly GCA_039921765.1 of Burkholderiaceae bacterium. GTDB lineage: Bacteria > Pseudomonadota > Gammaproteobacteria > Burkholderiales > Burkholderiaceae_C > JBDSBD01. The sequence goes on along the minus strand of JBDSBD010000347.1, from coordinate 3,014 downwards.
ACGCGCACGAACGCGAGCACGCCCAGGCCGACCTTGCGCCGGTCGATCACGGCGCGGTAGCCGGTGATGAAGCCGTGCTCCTCGAGCCACTTGACGCGCCGCCAGGTCGGCGCGGCCGAGATGCCGATGCGCGCGGCAAGCTCGGCGTTGGACAGGCGGGCGTCGCGCTGCAGCTCTTGCAGGATCGCGATGTCGTAGCGATCGAGCTCGCCACCGTGACTCGTTGCGCCGCCTTCGACTGCGACACCGGCACCGGCACTCTTGCGCGCGACGGCAACCCGGGCGCTGCCCGCGGCCTTGTCGGGGCTCACCGGGAGATCGGGTGAAGCTGTACGGCCCAAGCTTGCGGCCTTTGTCGAAGCCGGGGCTTGGCCAACGCGCGTCGACTTGCCCGAACCGGCAGCCCGATCGAAACCAACGGCCTTCGCCCCGGCCTTGTCGAGACTTGAGGTTTTCCCTGACGTCGAGCTTTTAGGCGCCATTCATTCTCCAATGGACAGGCTGGCGCAAGATTATTGCCCGAAGCATCGATCTGGCGGCAAACATAGAAAACACTTGCCGGCCTTGATTCCCTACACTGGGAGGCTGGCGCAGCCGCGGTCATGAGCCTGGGGCTGGGCGCCGAGAACCCATCGTCATGCAGGAGTATTGAGCCGATGAACGCACCGCTGCCCGAGTCAATTCGCAAGGCCCTCGAGACCGTTTCGCTGGACGACAAATATGCGCTGGAGAACGGCCGCGCGCTGATGAGCGGTGTCCAGGCGCTGGTGCGCCTGCCGATGCTGCAGCGCAAGCGTGACGGCTTGAACGGCCTGAATACCGCCGGCTTCATCAGTGGCTACCGCGGCTCGCCGCTGGGTGGCTACGACCAGTCGCTATGGGCCGCGAAGAAGCACCTGAGCAGCCAGAACATCGTGTTCCAGCCCGGTGTCAACGAGGAGCTCGCGGCCACCGCGGTGTGGGGCTCGCAGCAACTCGATCTGTACCCGCAATCGAACAAGTTCGACGGCGTGTTCGGCATCTGGTACGGCAAGGGCCCCGGCGTGGACCGCTGCTCCGATGTGTTCAAGCACGCCAACATGGCGGGCACCGCGAAGCACGGTGGCGTGATCGCGATCGCCGGTGACGACCATATCGCCAAGAGCAGCACCGCGGCGCACCAGAGCGACCACATCTTCAAGGCCTGCGGGCTGCCGGTGTTCTTCCCGAGCAGCGTGCAGGACATCCTCGACATGGGGCTGCACGCCTTCGCGATGAGCCGCTTCGCGGGTGTGTGGTCGAGCATGAAGACGATCCAGGAGGTGGTGGAGTCCACCTCCAGCGTGTTCGTCGACCCGGACCGCGTCGACATCGTGATCCCGACCGATTTCGCGATGCCCGAGGGCGGCCTGCACATCCGCTGGCCCGACGCGCCGCTCGAACAGGAAGCGCGCCTGATGGACTACAAGTGGTACGCGGCGCTGGCCTACGTGCGTGCCAACAAGCTCAACCACAACGTGATCGCGGGTCCGAAGGATCGCTTTGGCATCATGGCCTCGGGCAAGGCCTACAACGACACGCGCCAGGCGCTGCACGACCTGGGGCTCGACGTTGACGCCTGCCATCAGCTCGGCATCCGGCTGCACAAGGTCAACGTGGTGTGGCCACTCGAGGCCACCATCACACGCGAGTTCGCGCGCGGGCTGCAAGAAATCCTGGTGGTCGAGGAAAAGCGCCAGGTCATCGAGTACCAGGTCAAGGAAGAGCTCTACAACTGGCGCACCGACGTGCGCCCGACCGTGCTCGGCAAGTTCGACGAGGCCGAGGGCGACGGCTCCGGCGGCGAGTGGAGCCAGCCCAACCCGAGCCACAACTGGTTGCTCCGCGCGCAGGCCGACCTCACGCCCGCGATCATCGCCAGGGCCATTGCCAAGCGGCTCAAGAAACTCGGCGTCGATGCCGACACCACCGCGCGCATGGAGGCGCGCCTCGCGATCATCGACGCCAAGGAAAGCAGCCTCGCCGCGACCGACGTGCAGGGCGTGGAGCGCACGCCGTGGTTTTGCAGCGGCTGCCCGCACAACACCTCCACGCGCGTGCCCGAGGGCTCGCGCGCGGTGGCCGGCATCGGCTGCCACTACATGGCGGTGTGGATGGACCGCAGCACCGTCACCTTCAGCCAGATGGGCGGCGAAGGCATCTCGTGGGTCGGCCAGGCCGCGTTCACGAACGATCGGCATGTGTTTGCCAACCTCGGTGACGGCACCTACTATCACTCGGGGCTGCTTGCGGTGCGCCAGGCGATCGCGGCGAAGGTCAACATCACCTACAAGATCCTGTTCAACGATGCGGTGGCGATGACCGGTGGCCAGCCGATCGACGGCACGCTCAAGGTGCCCGAGATGACGCGCGAGCTTGACGCCGAAGGCGCGGTGCGCATCGTCGTCGTGACCGACGAGCCCGAGAAATACGACGATGCCGATGTCAAGGCGCGCTTGGCGCCCAAGGTCACGGTGCACCATCGCGACGAGCTCGATGCGGTGCAGAAGTCTCTGCGCGAGGTGGCGGGCTGCACCGTCATTATCTACGACCAGACCTGCGCCACCGAGAAGCGCCGGCGCCGCAAGCGCGGCACCCTGGTCGATCCGGCCAAGCGCGTGATCATCAACGAGCTGGTCTGCGAAGGCTGCGGCGACTGCTCGGTGCAGAGCAACTGCCTGTCGGTCGAGCCGGTCGAGACCGAGTTCGGCCGCAAGCGCCAGATCAACCAGAACAGCTGCAACAAGGACTACTCCTGCGTGAAGGGCTTCTGCCCGAGTTTCGTCACGGTCGAGGGCGGGCAGTACAAGGGCAAGGGTGGCAAGAAGAGCGGTGCCACGCAGCGCCCCGATCCGTTCGCGCTGCCCGCGCTTCCCGAGCCGGCACAACCGCTGGCCGAGGCTCCGTGGGGCATCGTCGTATTTCTCGGGCTCGTCGGTCACGACGACGATGCGCACCGCGCCTTCGGCGTCAAGCTCGCGCGTCATCTCGGGCAC
>JBDSBD010000346.1:0-2893 GCA_039921765.1 Burkholderiaceae bacterium | reverse complement strand
ACCGCGGCACGCGTCTCACCACGGGTTCGGCGCGGCGCGGCGCTGGCGCACCCAGTCCTCGAACGCCGCCCGCGGCAGCGGCGCGCTGACGAGCAGGCCCTGCAACTGGTCGCAACCCTCGCGCACGAGGTATTCGCGCTGGGCCTCCGTCTCCACGCCCTCGGCGATCACCGCCATGCCCAGGCTGTGGCCCATCTGGATGATGGCGCGCGTGATTGCGGTCGAGCCGCGATTGCCGGGCAGGTCATGCACGAACGAGCGGTCGATCTTGACCTTGTCGATCGGCAGCTCCTTAAGGTGGCCGAGCGACGAGTAGCCGGTACCGAAATCGTCGACCGCGATCTGCAGGCCGAGCGCCTTCAGATGCTCGAGGCGCTGCTTCACCTCGGCCAGGTCGTCCATCAGCATGCGCTCGGTGAGCTCGAGCTCGATCAGGCCGCGCCGCACACCGCCGGGCGGCAGCACCGCGGCGATCGCATCTACGAAGCCGATCGACCCGAACTGCACGCTCGACAGGTTCACGCCCACCGGCGCCACCGCCAGGCCGAGCGCCTCCCAGCGCTGCGCGCAGCGCAGCGCTTCTTGCAGCACCCACTGGCCGATCGGCACCATCAGCCGGCGCTGTTCGGCCACCGGGATGAAGGCGTCGGCCAGCAGCAGGCCGCGCTCCGGATGGTTCCAGCGGATCAGCGCCTCGGCGCCGACCACCACGCCATCGACGGCGCGCACCTGCGGCTGGAAGTGCAGCTCGAACTCGCCGCGCTCGAGCGCGAGCGCGAGCTGGCCCTCGATCACCAGCGCCGCATAGGCGTGCGCGGCCATGCCGCTGTCGAAGAACTGCACGTTGGCGCGGCCGCAGGCCTTGGCCTGGTACATCGCCGAATCGGCCTGCTTGACGAGCTCCCCCGGCGTCACGCCATCGCTCGGGTAGAGTGCGATGCCGATCGATGGTGTGACCGAGATCGGCCGCCCTTCGGCCGGGACCGGCGCACCGATCGAGACCAGCAGTTTCTGCGCGACCTCGTAGGCATCGTCGCGATGCTCGGTGCGGCTCGCGTCCTCGACCAGCAACACCATGAACTCGTCGCCCCCGAAACGGGCCACCAGGTCGGTCGCGCGCAGGCTCGCGGTGATGCGCGCCGCGACGGTGCGCAGCAAGGCGTCGCCCACCAGGTGGCCGAGCGAATCGTTGACGCGCTTGAAGTGGTCGAGGTCGATGAACAACAGCGCGAGCCGGTTGCCCGAGCCCGGCCCGCCGGCGGTCAGGTGCTCGAGCTGCTCCATGAACAGGACGCGGTTGGGCAGGCCGGTCAGTGCGTCGTGGTGCGCGAGATGGTGGATGCGCGCCTGCGCGGCGTGCCGGTCGCGGATGTCGCGCACGATCGTCATGCGCAGGCGCTCGCCGCCGCGCAGCATGGTGCGCACGATGAACTCGACCGGAATGCGCTCGCCGCTGCGGTGCAGCAGCACACTCTCGTAGCTCGTCTCCTGCCCCGACGCAATCACCGCGGCGACTTCGGCGACCTGTTCGGGCGCGATGTAGTCGAGCGTCGTGTGGCCGAGCAGTTCGTCGAGCCGGTAGCCGATCAGCTCGCACATCGGCGGGTTCGCATCGGTGATGACACCGTCTTGGTGGAACACGATGCCCTCGGCGCTCGCCTGCATGAATTTGCCCAGGCGCTCCTCGGATTCGCGCACCGCCTGTTCGGCACGCCGGAACCGGGTCACATCCGAGAGCAGCACCAGCGCGCCGACGACTTCACCCCGGCCGGCGCTATCGGCCACGTCGGCGCGGTGCGGCAGCAGGTGCACCTCGATCCAGCGCGGGCCCTGTGGCGTCGCGATCGTGCGTTCGTAGACCACCGGCACGCGCTCTTCGAGCACGCGCCTGATGTAGGGCTCGATCTCGCGCGCGCCCTCCTCGCCGATCACCTGCGTGACCGTGGAGCCCACGATCGAATGCTCATCGAGCCCGAAGCTCTGGGCGTACTGGCGGTTGGCGAAGCGGCAGCGGTAGTCGGCCGCACCGAAGTAGGCGATCAACACCGGCACATGCTCGGCCAGCAGCCGGAACAGACGCGCCAGGGCCGCCGGTGAGGCCTGTGCGAGCAGGCCCTCACCTGGCTCGTGCATGTCGGGCAGGTCGTCCATGGGGCGTGGCAGGGGGCATCAAAGGCGTCGAAAACATCCCGGTGCGGCGCGCCGGCCGGGCCTCAATGCATGATAGTCGGCCGCGCCGGCGTGGCGATCACGCGGCGCGCCGTGACACCGTCTCGAGCGCCAGGCACAGGTCGTCCCAGGCGCGCGCCTTGTCGGCGAGGTTGCGCAGCAGGTAGGCGGGGTGGTAGGTCACGATCAACGGCACGCCCTGGTACGCGTGCACCCGCCCGCGCAACCGGCCGATCGGCTCGTTGCTGCGCAGCAGGCTTTGCACCGCAAAGCGCCCCATCGCAAGGATGATCTTCGGTTGCAGCAGTTGCAGCTGGCGCACCAGGAACGGCTCACAGCACGCCAGCTCGTCGGGTTCGGGGTTGCGGTTGCGCGGCGGGCGGCATTTCACCGCATTGGCGATGTAGACCTGATGCGCCGGATCGAGGTCGGCCTCACCGCGGCCACGTGTCAGGCCGATCGCGCGCAGCATGTTGTCGAGCAACTGGCCCGACTTGCCGACGAAAGGCTCGCCCTGGCGGTCTTCCTGCTCGCCCGGCGCCTCGCCGACGATCATCCAGTGCGCACGCTCGTGACCGACGCCGAACACGGTCTGGGTGCGGCCCTGGCTCAGCTTGCAGGCGGTGCAGCCGCTCACCGCGGCGCGCAACGCGGGCCAGTCCATGGCCTCGACCCCGCTCGGGCGCGGCCCGGGCACCCAGCCCTCGGAAGCTGCGGGTGCACC
>JBDSBD010000345.1:0-8541 GCA_039921765.1 Burkholderiaceae bacterium | reverse complement strand
CGCTGTCGATCATCGTCCACCGCGGCCAGAGCCAATACCGCAGCCGCGCGGTAGTGGCCAAGATGCGCGAGCTGATTTCGCGCCAGCAGTACGACGTGGCAATCCAGGCTGCGATCGGGGCCAATATCATTGCGCGTGAGACAATCAAAGCCCTGCGCAAGAACGTGATCGCCAAGTGTTATTGCGGCGATATCTCACGCAAGCGCAAGCTCCTCGAAAAACAAAAGGCAGGCAAGAAGCGCATGAAGCAGATCGGTACCGTGGAGGTGCCGCAGGAAGCGTTTCTGGCCATCCTCCAAGTGGACGACTGATGGCTGCACTGACCGGATTGCTCTATGGCTTGCTCGTGGTTTTCCTGGGAGGCTGGTATTTTGGCGAGTGGACCGGCAACTTTGCGCTGCTGCTGCTGATCCTCACCACCGTGACGCTGGCCTATTGGCTGGCCGAGAAGACGTACTTCAAGCCGCGGCGCGAGGCGGCTGCGGCCGCGCTCGAGAAGCAGGACGTGGCGCGCCGCGAACGGCTCGCCAGCCAAGGCATCACCAAGGTCGACAGCGACCTCTCGCGGGCGCGCGAATCGCTGCTGATGCAGCCCTGGTGGCTCGACTGGACCGCGGGGTTGTTCCCGGTGATCCTGGCGGTGTTCCTGCTGCGATCGTTCCTGTTCGAGCCCTTCAAGATCCCGAGCGGCTCGATGATCCCGACCCTGCTCGTCGGTGATCTGATTCTCGTGAACAAATTCCACTACGGTGTGCGCCTGCCGGTGATCAACACGAAGATCATCGACAACCATGACCCGAAGCGCGGCGACGTGATGGTGTTTCGCTATCCGAAAGACACGAGCATCGACTACATCAAGCGCGTGATCGGTGTGCCGGGCGACGAGATCTCGTTTCGCGACCAGAGGCTCTTCATCAATGGCCAGCCCGCGCCGCTGGATCAGATGCCGGCGCCGGGTTTCTATGACGAAGACCTGCAGCGCTACTTTCCGGAGTTCAAGGAGAAGCTCGGCGACGTCGAGCACCGGATACTCCTGAACACTGAAAGCCAGCCCTTTTATGGCCCACCGGATCAGATCTCGTTCCCCTTCCGCGAGAACTGCCGCTACAGTGCCGAGGGCGTGACGTGCAAGGTGCCACCGGGCAACTACTTCATGATGGGCGACAACCGCGACAACTCGCAGGACTCGCGCTACTGGGGTTTCGTTCCCGACGCCAACATCGTCGGCAAGGCGTTCTTCGTCTGGATGAATTTCGGTAACCTGAAGCGGATCGGCTCGCTCCATTGAGGGCAGGATCTGCGCAGCCACAGGAGCAGGCAAGCATGAAGTTTCAGCATCGTGGACCAGGCCGGCAGCGCGGCGTCACGCTGTTCGGATTGTTGCTCTGGGCCATCGTCGTCGGCTTCGTCGCATTGGTGGGCATGAAGGTGCTGCCCACGTTGAACGAGTACTTCACGATTCAGAAGGCGGTCAACAAGCTCGCGGTCGAGGGTCTGACCACCGTGCCCGAGATCCGCGCTGCGTTCGAGCGCCAGAAGGACATCGAATACTCGATCCAGTCGATCTCGGGCAAGGATCTGAACATCACGAAAGAGAACGACAAGGTCGTGATCAGCTTCGCCTACAACAAGGAGATCGAGCTGATCAGCCCGGTGTTCCTGCTCATCAAGTACGAGGGCCGCTCGAAATAGGTGAACGCACGCGGCTCGCGGCGCGCACCGACATCAGCTTTCTTTCCCATGGATCAGCGTCTGGACGCCCTGCAGCGGCGCATTGGCCACCGGTTTTCCGATTCGCGGTTGCTGTTGCGCGCGCTCACGCACCGCAGTTTCGGCGCCGACCACAACGAGCGCCTCGAGTTTCTCGGCGATGCCGTGCTGGGACTGGCGATCTCGGGCTTGCTGTTCGAGCGCTTCGCCGGCTCCGACGAAGGCGACCTGACACGCGTGCGCGCCCACCTGGTGCGTGAAGACAGCCTGCACCGCGTTGCCTTGCAACTCGGCTTGCCCGAGGTCCTGAACCTGGGCGAGGGCGAGGCGCGCGGGGGCGGTGCACAACGCCCCTCGATCCTGGCCGATGCGCTTGAGGCGCTGCTTGGCGCCACGTTCCTTGATGGCGGGTTCGACGCGGCGCGCGCGCTGGTGGAGGGTCTGTTCGGCGAGGTCATTCAGACCACCGACGTGGCGAGCTGGAGCAAGGACGCGAAGACCGAACTGCAGGAGTGGCTGCAGGCGCGGCGCCTGCCGGTGCCGAGCTACAGCATCCGCGCAACCCGCGGCCAGGCACACGCGCAAACCTTCGAGGTCGAGTGCGCGGTGCCGGCACTGAACCTGACCGAATCCGGCGAAGGCCGCTCGCGCCGCGTTGCCGAGCAGGACGCGGCGCGGCGCATGCTCGACACGCTCAAGACCAGCGACAAGCCCGGCGGCGCGCTGCAGTCCTGAAGCTCTGCACATGAACGCCGAATCGCCGCCTCCCGCCCCCGAGGGCGCAGCCGTCGTGCCAGGCACACTGCGCTGCGGGTTGGTCGCCATCGTCGGGCGCCCCAATGTCGGCAAGTCGACCTTGCTGAACGCGCTGGTGGGTCAGAAGGTCAGCATCACCTCGGCCAAGGCGCAGACCACGCGCCATCGCATCACCGGGATCCGCACGGTGGGGAGTGCCGAGGCGGGCGGAGCGCAGTTCGTCTTCGTCGACACGCCCGGATTCCAGACCCGGCACGCCGCCGCGTTGAATCGCACGCTGAACCGCACGGTGCACGGGGTGCTGGGCGATGTCGACATGGTGCTGTTCGTCGTCGAGGCCGGGCGTTTCGGGCTTGACGATGCGAAGGTGCTGGCGTTGATGCAGAACGAGGCGATGCAGGGCAAGCCGGTGATCCTGATCGCCAACAAGCTCGATGCGGTGCACCGCCGTGCCGAACTCGCGCCCTGGCTCAAGGCCATGCAGGAGCGTCATGCCTTCGCCGAGTACGTGCCGCTGTCGGCGCGCAAGGCCGCGGATGTGCAACGCCTGCTCGGCATCGTCGAGCCCTATCTGCCCGTGCAACCATGGTTCTATGACGCCGACACGCTGACCGATCGCAGCGAACGCTTCCTGGCCAGCGAGATCATTCGCGAGAAGCTGTTCCGGCTCACCGGTGACGAGTTGCCGTATGCGTCCACCGTCGTGATCGACAAGTTCGAGGAAGAAGGTCGGCTGCGCCGTATCAGCGCGAGCATCGTGGTCGAGCGCGATTCGCACAAGGGCATCGTGATCGGCGCGGGTGGCGAGCGGCTCAAGCGCATCGGCTCCGAGGCGCGCCAGGAACTCGAGACCTTGCTCGATGCGAAGGTGTTTCTCGAGCTCTGGGTCAAGGTGCGCTCGGGCTGGGCCGACGACGAGGCTCACCTGCGCTCCTACGGCTACGAGTAGGCCTGCCTGTGGCGGCTCGCATGCCCGCAGGCACCGCGTCCCGGGCGGGCTCGCGTCGTGGCGCGCGCAGTCATGTGCCGCTCAGTGCCTACCTGCTGCATCGCTACGACTGGAGCGAATCGAGCCTGATCCTCGATCTGTTCACGCGCGAACAGGGCCGCGTCGCGGTCGCGGCCAAGGGTGCGAAGCGGCCGTACTCGCAACTGCGTGCGGTGCTGCTGCCGTTCCAGCGCATCCACGTGTCGATCGGGCGAGTCTCGGGACTCGAGGGCGCGAGCGAAGTGCAGAATCTGCGCGCGGCCGAATGGGCCGGCGGCGCCGCGATGCTGACCGGTGCGGCGCTGTTCAGTGGCTTCTACCTCAATGAGTTGCTGCTCAAGCTGCTGGCCCGCCACGACCAGCACGAAGCGCTGTTCGACGCCTATGCCCAGACCCTGCCGGCGCTCGCGTTGAGCGACGATGGCGCCGCGCAATCCGCGCTGCGCGCGTTCGAGCTGACCCTGCTGCGCGAGATCGGCGTGCTGCCCGACCTGAGCCTGGTCACATTGACGCAGCAGCCGGTCCGGCAGGACGGGCGCTACATGTTGCAGGCCGAGGCCGGTGTCGGACAATCGCGCGCGGACGAGCCCGCACCGACCGGACGCGCCTGGGTCGAGTTGCAGGCCGCCCTCGAGCACGGCAGCCTGCCGGCCTTGCGGCAGGCCTGCGCACCGGTTCTGGCCGAAATCAGGCCCTGGCTGCGTGGCCTGATTCACTATCATCTGGGCTCGTCGGTGCTGCGCACGCGCCAGGTGATGCTGGACGTGCAGAATCTGTAGCGGCGCGGTCCGCGCCTCTCGGTGAGCCAGAAAGAGAATCCCCATGAACCCGCTTCTCACCACCGGCCTGGATGCGCAACGCGGCGCGACCGCGCTCTCGGTCAATGTCAACAAGGTTGCGCTGCTGCGCAACACGCGCACGCTCGGCATCCCGAGCGTGGTGCGCGCAGCCACGCTCGCGCTCGAGGCCGGTGCGCAGGGCATCACGGTGCACCCACGGCCCGACGGGCGCCACATCCGCGCCCACGACGTCTTCGATCTGGCGGAACTGCTGCGGCAATGGCCGCAGGCCGAGTTCAACATCGAAGGCAACCCTTTTCACAACCTGATGGAATTTGTGCGCGACCTGCCGCGCCGTGGGTTGCCGCTGCACCAATGCACTTTCGTTCCCGACAGCGTCGAGCAATCCACCTCCGACCACGGTTGGCAGTTCCCGCAGGACGCCAATGCACTCGCACCGCTGATTGACGAGGCGCATGCGCTCGGCGTGCGCGTCAGCCTGTTCATGGATCCGTTGCCCGGTGCGATGGCCGCGGCGCGCGCTGTGGGCGCCGACCGCGTCGAGTTCTACACCGAGCGCTTTGCGCGCGCCCATGGCCGTGCCGATGCCGAGGCGGTGCTCGAGACCTTCAGCGCCAGCGCGCGCGCGGCGCTGGCGGCAGGCTTGGGTATCAACGCCGGGCACGATCTGAACCGCGCCAACCTCACCGAATTCCTGCGCGGGGTGCCGGGGGTGCAGGAGGTCTCGATCGGCCACGCGCTGATCGCCGATGCGCTGGAGCTCGGCTACTTTGAAACCGTGCGCGACTACCTGCGCTGCATTCATCGCGCGGGCGCACCGGCGTGACTTCATGATCTATGGTGTCGGAACCGACCTGTGCGACATGCGCCGGATTGCGGCCACGCTGGCGCGCCGTGGTGATCGATTTGCCGAGCGCGTGCTGGGCCCGCACGAGATCGAGGTGTTTCGCTCCCGGCGCTCCAGGATCGAAGCGCGCGGCGTCAGCTACCTCGCCACCCGCTTCTCGGCGAAGGAGGCGTTCTCCAAGGCGATCGGGCTGGGCATGCGCATGCCGATGACCTGGCGCGACTGCGAGATCGTCAAGGCATCCAGCGGCAAGCCGCAGATCCGGCTGCACGGGGCGCTTGCGGTCTGGTTCGACGAACTCGGGCTGCAGGCGCATGTGAGCGTGAGCGACGATTCCGACTACGCGACGAGCTTCGTCGTGGTCGAACACCGGACAGACAACCAGGAACCACGATGACGTCATCTTCACGGGCGCTCGGTGCGCCGCATTCATCCATGCGTGGCGGTGCTGCGGCTCCTGCCGCGGGCTTGTCAGACCGACCCGGGACCCGCCTGTCGGACCTGCCCGCAACACGTGTCGCGCATGCCCCTGCGGTGCTCGACATCGCCGGCACCACGCTGAACGCCGACGATCGCCGCCGGCTCGAGCACCCGCTCACCGGCGGATTGATCCTGTTCGCGCGCAATTGGGAAAGCCGGGGTCAGCTCACCGAACTGGCGAGCGAGATCAAGTCGATTCGCGCCGATCTGCTGATCTGCGTCGACCAGGAGGGCGGCCGGGTGCAGCGCTTTCGCACCGATGGCTTCACGCACATTCCGCCGATGCGCGTGCTCGGCGAGATGTGGATGACCGACGGCAGGCGCGGTGCCGGTGCCGGTGCACTGGCCGCGACCGCCGCTGCCACCGCGGCCGGCCAGGTGCTTGGTGCCGAGCTGCGTGCCTGCGGCGTCGACCTGAGCTTCACGCCCGTGCTCGATCTCGATCATGGTGGCAGCAGCGTGATCGGCGACCGCGCCTTCCATCGCGACCCGCGCGTTGCCACCTTGCTCGCCAAGAGCCTGATGCACGGCCTGCTGCTTGCGGGCATGCACAACTGTGGCAAACATTTCCCCGGCCACGGCTTCGTCAAGGCGGACAGCCATGTCGACGTGCCGATCGACCCGCGCAGCTTGAGAACCCTCCTCGCCGGCGATACGAGACCCTACGAGTGGCTGGCGACCAGCCTGGCCAGCGTGATGCCGGCCCACGTCATCTACCCGAAGGTCGACGCGCAGCCGGCGGGTTTCTCGGCGCGCTGGCTCAAGGACATCCTGCGCCAGCAGCTCGGGTTCAGCGGCGCAATCTTCAGTGACGACCTCAGCATGGCGGGCGCGCGCCAGATCAACGGTGCCACGGTGAGCTATGCCGAGGCGGCCGGCGTGGCGCTGGACGCTGGTTGCGACATGGTGCTGCTGTGCAACCAGTCGGCCGCGGGCAACCGCACCCTTGACGACTGGCTCGACGGCCTCCAGGACGCGCAGGCCCAGGGCCTGTGGCAACTCGATCCCGACAGTGAAGCGCGTCGCCTGGCCTTGTTGCCGCAGACTGCGCCGTACACCTGGGACGAGCTGATGCACCTGCCCGCGTACCAACGCGCGCTCGAACTTCTGCCGTGATGCGCCGCCACTGACCGATGCCACCGCGGCAGCGCCCATAAAGAACGCCGCCGGGCTGAGCCGCGGCGGCGTGGGGACTGTGACAGGCGGGTTCGTCAGGCCTGCGGTGGCGTCGGACCCGATGCGCCGCCCTGAGTCGCGTCGAACGGCAGCTTGATCTGCAACAGGTCCTTGCGAGTCTCGATCAGCACCAGCGGACCTTCTTCGTCCACGCTATGAACCGGCTTGCGTTCGCGTGGCACATGGGCCGGCTTCGGCGTGTCGGCCATGTCGGCCTGGACCGCGCGGATCTTGGCCGCATCCGAACTCACCCACTGCAAGCCCGCCGCTTCGGCCACGGCCTGGAGCGAATCCATCGGCAGCACGAAGGGCGCGGCCGGTGTTGCCGCGTGCTCCGGCGCGGCCGCCACGGGCGCCGGCACCGACGCCAAGGTCGAAGACGCCTGCGGCACGAGGGCAGGAGCCGATGGCGCCTCCTCCGCTGTCACGACCGGCGCGACGGGTTCAGCTGCAGCCATGGAGGCCGCTTCGATGGCGTGGGTTGCCGGTTGCGGTTCCAGCGGTGCCGGCATGGCGGTGCCAGCTTCCTGAAACGCTTCGGTTGCCAGGGCGCCGCTCTGGATCAGGCCTTCGGGTGCCGTTCCCGAGGCATCGGTCGCGTCGCTCGCCAATTCGGGATGGCGTTCGCGACGATTGCGATCTCGGCCGCGGCCGCGTCGGCGGTTTTCGCCCGTGTCGCCAGAACCCTCGGAACGTGCGGCCTCGGTCTCGCCTGCGGCGCCCGTTGCGGAGTCGGAGTCCGAAGCGGAATCGTGAATCGCTGGCGACGTCGCCTCTCCGTCCGCGTGACTCACTGTCGGGTGCGTGTCGCCCGCGGGTTGGCTGGCGTGCTCCGGCGCCGTTGCGTCGCTCTGCACTGCGCCGCCTACGGCCTCGTCGCGATCCCGCCCGCCACGCCCACCGCGGCGGTTGCGGCGGCGCCCGCCTTGGCGCTCGCCCTCGCTGCCTTCGGGTGCGTCGGCGCCGGGCAGCGTGTCAGTGAACGTCTCCGGCGAGACGACCGCTTCGGCCGAAGCGCTGGGGCGGCGCGGTTCACGCTCGGTGCGCGGTCCACGACGACCCTCGCCGTGGCCTTCGCCGTGTCCGTCACCGCGCGCTTCGCTGCGCTGGCCGCCTCGGTGCTCGTCGCGATGGCCGGCAGGCTGTGAGCCGTGCTCGTCGGCAGGAATCGAATCCAGGTTCGTGCTGCGAGCGATGGCTTCGCCGGCAGGTCGATCCGTGCGGTCCGTGCGGTCACGGTGGCGGCCACGGCCTTCCCCGCGGGCATCATTGCGGCCTTCGGCCCGAACGTCGCCGCCGTTGCTGGAATCGGTGCGCTCGCCGCGCTCACCACGATCGCCGCGTCCCTCGCCACGCCGGCCGTCACGGCCCCCCTCGCGGCCACCTCGACCGCCGCGCCCACCGCGACCGCCCCGGTCGCCGCGCTCACTGCGGCCTTCGCGCGCTTCGGGTGCCTTCGAGGCGGCAGCCGCTCCCGAGGCCACCGTCGGCGCTGTCGCCACCGTCGGTGCGGGCTCGCCGCCGAAGAAGTTCCTGACCCAGCTGAAGAAGCCTCCACCGGCGACGGCCGATGCCGGCACAGGGCTGGCTGCAGCGGGCGCAGCGGCGACCGGCGCGGCCTTCGATGCCGACGCGGCAGGCGCCGTCTCGGCCTTGGGCGCCGCCACCGGAGCGGGTGTCTCGGGCAGGATGCCCTTGATGACGGGCTCTTGTTTTGCGCTGGTCTTCTCGCGCCGCGTGATGCCGACTTCGTCTTCCTGCTCGTCGACCATCGTGTAGCTGGC
>JBDSBD010000344.1:0-3678 GCA_039921765.1 Burkholderiaceae bacterium | reverse complement strand
AGTAGCACTGCCGCAGCATCCTCGGCAAGGTCGTGGCCAGACACAGCAGACGGCCCGACTCGATCAGATCGGTCACGACCCAGCGTGACAGGCAGGCCACGCCCAGCCCTTCGGCGGCCGCGCACTTGATCGCCTCGGAGCTGCCGAGCTCGATGCTGCGCCGGTACGAGTGCAGGTGCGGCAGCAGGGCCTGGTCGGTCGCTTCGCGGGTGCCCGAACCCGGCTCGCGAATCAACCAGACCGCCTCGCGCAGCGCCTTCAACGAAATCCGCCCGCCCGCCGAAGCCGTCCCGGAACCCGCCACCGGCCGCGCCAGCGCGCTGCGCGGCGACGCCACGACCACCAACTCGTCGCGCACCCACGGACTGACGAGCAACGCGGGCTCGTGGCTCGGCCCTTCGATCAACCCGACGTCGAGCTCGAACGCGGCAACCGCCTCGCAGATCGCACCGGTGTTGCCGATCACGATGCGGGAACGCCACGCCGCGGCCTCTTCGGGGCGGCGCGACGCGAACATCCGACCGAGCAACATCGGCAGCACGTGGTTGCCGATCGTGGTGCTGGCGCCGATGCGCAACGACTGCATCTGTGCACTGGCGTCGCGCGCCATCTGCTCGACGCCCGCAGCGCCGTCCAGCAGGGCCAGCGCACGCGGCAGCAACGCGCGGCCGTTGTCATTGAGCAGCAACCGCCTGCCGGCACGATCGAACAGGCGCAACGACAGCAGCCGCTCCAGCTCGTTGATGGCCGAGCTGGTGGCCGATTGCGACAGCGCAATCTCCAGGCTCGCCGCCGTGGTGCTGCCGCTGCGCGCCACCGCAACAAAGATCTGCAACTGGCGCAGCGTGAGCCGCAGTACATCCATCGGTCGACTCTCCCGCATAGCGATCCAATGGGTACATCTTACACAGACAAGTCGTTGGACGGGTCAGGCGCCGGGCCCTAGATTCGGGTTCATGACCAGCGCCAACGCACGCCTCCCCATGCGGGCGAGCATCGCCGCTGCGCCGTCGGACGCCTCGAGCGCTCCGGCGCTGCGGCGAGCGCCGACCCCCTCCCATCCCAGCGCCCTGCAGCACGTGCGGCGCTGGCTGCCCGGGCTCGCGCTTTGCGGAGCGCTCGCCGCGCTCGGCATGGTGCTGGGCCGCATCGAATGGCTGCAGGCCCGCGGCCTGGGCGCGCTGACCCTGGCCATCGTGCTGGGCATGGCCGTGGGCAACACGCTCTATCCGCGCCTGGCCCTCCGCGCGGATGCCGGCGTGACGCTGGCGAAACAGAACCTGCTGCGTCTGGGCGTGGTGCTGTACGGACTGCGCCTGACGCTGCAGGACATCGGCCAGGTGGGGGTGGCCGGTGTCGCGATCGATGCGCTCGTGCTCGGCTCGACCTTTGCACTGGCCTGCCTCGTCGGCACGCGCTGGCTTGGGCTGGATCGCCAGACCGCGATGCTGATTGGCGCCGGCAGCTCGATCTGCGGCGCGGCTGCGGTGATGGCGGCCGCGCCGGTGGTGCGCGCACGGGCCGAGCAGGTCACCGTGGCGGTGGCGACGGTGGTCGTGTTCGGGACGCTGGCGATCTTTCTGTACCCTGCGCTCTACCAACTGAACGCGCACCACACGCTGATCCCGGGCGGTGCCGAGCGCTTCGGCCTGTACGTGGGCTCGACCATCCATGAAGTGGCCCAGGTCGTGGCTGCAGCAGGCTCGATCGGTCCCGCAGCGGCCGATGCCGCGGTGATTGCCAAGATGGTCCGCGTGATGCTGCTGGCGCCGTTCCTGATCGGTCTGTCGGCCTGGCTGGCGCACGACGCCGCGCGCGGCCCGGCCCGACACGGCGCGACGCCGCCTGTTGCGCCGCAAGCCGCCAAGGTCGCGCTGCCCTGGTTCGCATTCGCCTTCGTCGGCGTCGTGATGTTCAACTCGTTCCAATGGCTCAGCCCCGCCGTGCTCGCCATCGCGATCGAGGTCGATACCGCGCTGCTCGCCATGGCGATGGCCGCCCTCGGCCTGAGCACCCACCTCGGTGCGATCCGCAAGGCCGGCCTCAAACCGTTGCTGCTGGCGCTGGTCCTGTTTGGCTGGCTGGTCGGCGGCGGCGCGTTGATCAACCGTTGGGTGCCGATGCTGCTGAGCTGAAATCCCGGGACCCACGCGGGCGCGGCGCGCCGGAGCGTCCACGTCGTCGTCCCCAGATGCCATGCGCCCGGCGACGGCTCGACCGATCCGGGGTAGGAGTCGGCCCACAGGCGCACGCCGCATGCACCGGCTGCGCGGCACGCTACAGTGGTCCATCATGGAAGCTCTCGAAGAGCGCGGCTCACCGGCCATCAACCAGGGCGGACCTCGGCAGGGATCCGATCGTTCGCACCGCATCGAAAGGACCTTATGCAAGTCTTGCTGAACACCGACCCGCACACCGACGGACGCCACGAGATGGCGGCCCATCTGGAAACCGTGGTCCGCGATGCACTCGGCCGGTTCGGCGAGCAGGTCACCCGCGTCGAAGCCCACCTCGCCGACGCCAACAGCCGCAACAAGACCAGCCCCGACGAGATCCAGTGCACCCTCGAGGCGAGGCTGGTCGGGCTCGATGCCGTGGTCGTGAAGGAACAGTCGCAGAGCGCGCATCAGGCCATTCAGGGCGCGGTCGGCAAGCTCCAGCGGGCGATCACGACCGCCTTGGCCAAGCGCGAACTGCGTCGAACCGCTGTCCCGCCTGCGGACCCGGACCCCGACGCGACACAGCACAACGGCTGACCTTGCGGGTCGATGCGTTGCCGGCACGGATGCGGTGGCGGCGCGTTGATGGCCGGCATCGCTGGCGGGCGCTCTGCGCGGAGCCGGCCTTGTGCTGCCGCACGCCGGTCCGTACCGTTCCGCCGCGCCGGGAGTCAGCTCTGTTGCGCCCGTGCCGCGCCGGGCGCCGGCTACGGTGCCTGCACCACGATCGGCGCACCCGCCTCGTGCAGCAGACCTGAGGTGACGCTGCCGAGCACGGCCGCTTTCATCGCGGTGCGTCCGCGCGTGGACATCACGATCAGCACGTCGCGGCGCCCGTTGAGGTGGCTGGCGATGGCTTCGACCGGTTCACCGTACAGCACTTCCCAGCCCGCTTCGACGCCATGCTTCGCCGCCAGACCGACGGCTCGCGTGACGGCGCCACCTTGCCACCCGGCCGATACACCAGCACCTGGTTTCGGCCACCGCGCACGATGTCGAGTGCGACGCTGCCGAGGATGGCCGTGAGCAGGCCGCCACGACCACGGAGGTGATCGCAACCAGCGTTTCCGGGACGCGGGCCGCTTCCTCGAGAATCGCGGCGGCGATGTTGCCGCGGCTCCGGACCGTGCGTGCTTCGGCCTTCAGGGCATCGGCAAGCGCCTGCACCTGCCGCGCCGCCTCATCCTGCTCGGAATCCTTTTCGATGACGCGCAGCAGCGTCAGCCGCGCGCCGCTCGCCGCGGCGATTCCGAGCACATACGGAATGACCTCTTCGGCATACGGAGAGCCGTCTACCGGTACCCGAATTCGCTCGTGCATGGCCGCCCTCCCAGCATGACGATTCAGCACGTTTCATGCTAGGGCCTGTTAACGCTATCGGAGGGTTCGCGTGACTCACCCAACGGGCGCCAGCAAGGCCACAGCAGGCGCAGCCTGCGCTACGCTTGGCTCAGCCGCA
>JBDSBD010000343.1:0-14567 GCA_039921765.1 Burkholderiaceae bacterium | reverse complement strand
GTGCTGCTGGCCGGTCTGTGGGCGGCCGGCACGCCCACGCCCTGGCTGGCGGCGCTGCTGTGCGGGGTCTGGGCGGCATCTCCGGTCTGGACCTGGCTGGTCAGCCGGGTGCAGCCGGTCGGGCGCGACGCCGCGCTGGCGGCTCCCGATGCAGCCTACCTCCAGGGCATGGCGCGCGACACATGGCGGTTGTTCGAACGCTGCGTCGGGCCGCAGGACAACCATCTGCCGCCCGACAACCTGCAACTCACGCCGCACAGCATGGTCGCGCACCGCACCTCACCCACCAACATCGGGCTGTACCTGCTGGCCACGGCGTGTGCGCGGCGCTTCGGCTGGATCGGCACCGAGGACATGCTGGCGCGACTCGAAGCCAGCTTCGAAACGCTGGCCACGTTGACGCGCTATCGCGGCCATTTCCTGAACTGGTACGACACGCATAGCCGCGCCGCGCTGACGCCGATGTACGTCTCCACCGTCGACAGCGGCAACCTGAGCGGCCACCTGCTGGCGCTCGCCCAGGCCTGCCTGGAACTGGCGCAGGCACCGTACGACCCGACCGCGGCACGGGGTGCGGTGGCCGCGTCGCTGCAGCGCATCGAGGCGCTGCGCCTGCGCGGCGATGCGGCCCGGCCGGATGCCGCGCTGTCGCACTTGCTCACGCTCCCCGATCCGCTGGCGCAATGCCGCGAGCGGCCGGACGCGATGGCCGCGCTGCTGGCCGACGTCGAGACCGAGCGTGCAGCGGCCGCGCCTGCCGGTGACGTGACTGCCGTGAGTGGCATGCCCCAGGACGATGCCGACACCCCGCTGGACTGGCTCATCAGCGATCACGTCTCGCTGCTGCGCAGCGCGATGCGGGACGCGCAGGCCGAACGGGCCACGCTCGGCGCGTCGCCGCCTCAGCAAGACCGCGCGCAACGTCGCCTGGAGGCGCTGGCCGAGACTTGCCAGCAGTTCGCCTGGGAGGCGGATTTCGCGTTCCTGTACCACCGCAAGCGGCATCTGTTCCACATTGGCTACCGCGTCGCCGAGCAAGAGCTCGATGCAAGCTTCTACGACCTGCTCGCCTCCGAGTCGCGCCTGACGAGCCTGCTCGCGATCGCCAAGGGCGATGCGCCCGTGAGTCATTGGAGCGCGCTCGGCCGGCCCTTCTACGCGGTCGGAGCCCTGGCCGGACTGCGCTCGTGGTCGGGCTCGATGTTCGAATACCTGATGCCGTCGCTGGTGCTCGACGAGCCGCACGGCAGTGTCCTGCATGACGCCTGCAAGTCGGCGCTGCGCGAGCAGATCCGTTTCGGCCGCGAGCGCGATGTGCCGTGGGGCCTCTCGGAATCGGCCGTCGCCGCCAGCGACCACACCCTGGCCTACCAGTACGGCCCGCAAGGCGTGCCGCGCCTTGCACTGCGCCGCACACCGGCCGACGAACTGGTGGTCGCGCCCTACGCCACCGCGCTGGCGGCGCAGATCGCACCGCATCGCGCGGTCGAGAACCTGGTGCGGCTCGAGGCGCTCGCTGCACGCCGGCGCCTGGGTTTCATCGAAGCACTGGACTACACACCGGTGCGCCAGACCGATGCCGCCGGCGTGGCGCGCGTCGACACCTTCATGGCCCACCACCAGGGCATGACCATCGTCGCGCTGGCCAACGTGCTGCTCGACGGCACGCCGCAACGCTGGGGCATGGCCGATCCGCACATCGAGGCGGTGTCGTCCTTGTTGCACGAGCGCGCGCCGCGCGAAGTCCCGGTGCTGCTCGAACCACCACCGCAGCCCTCGCGGGTCAACAAGGAGCGGCGCGGGGCAGGCTTGATGCGGGAGATCCTGCCCGGCATGGCCGCCCTCACCCCCACCCATCTGCTGTCGAACGGGCGCTACAGCGTGGCGTTGCGCGCCAATGGCGCTGGCTCGAGCCGCTGGAACAAGAGCCTGATCACGCGCACTCGCGACGACCTGCTGCGCGACGCCCACGGCAGCTTCTTCCATCTGCGCTGGGACCGCCAGCCGAACGCCGTGTCGTTGACCCAGCACCCGGCGCCTGACCCGCGGGCCCACTACCAATGCAGCTACCACGCCGACCGCGTGTGCTTCGATGCGACCTGGCCCGAGCTTGCTAGCCGCATCACGGTCTGGGTCAGTCCTGAGGACGACATCGAGTTCCGCCAGATCGAGTTGCGCAACCTCGGCGAACGCGCGCTCGATCTCGAACTGATGTCGTCGTTCGAGGTCACGCTGGCCGCGCCCGGCGCCGACGAGGCCCACCCGGCGTTTTCCAATCTGTTCGTGCGCGCGCAGTGGCGTGCCGCGCATCGGGCGCTTGTGTTCGAGCGCGCACCGCGGCTGGCCGATGAGCGCAGCGTCTTCGCCGCGCACTTCCTCGCCGAAGGCTGGGACGATCCGCAGCTGCGCTCGATCGGCATTCAGAGCGATCGCCTGCGCTGGCTTGGCCGCAATCACGACACGAGCCGACCGCTCGCTGCGTTCGACGTGGCACCGGGCCAGGACGCGGTGCTCGACACCGGGCTCGACCCGGTGTGTGCCATGAGCCTGCGTCTGCAGCTCGGTGCCCACTCGCGGGTGCGGCTGACCTTGTGCACGGCGGCCGGCGACGAAGCATCGACGCTCGCCGCGCTGATCGACAAGTACAGTCAGCGCGGCCCGATCGAACGGGCCTCGCTGATGTCGGCCACACTCGCCGGCATCCGGCTGCGTGAGCTGCGCATGAGTGCCGAGAATCTCACCGCGATCCAGGCACTCACGACCGTGCTGCTGATGACGGCCACGCGCCCGTCCGGTACGGTCCGGCCGGCCGGCAGCACGCCCGCCGCAGCCGCGCCGCCAAGCGACCGGCGCGCCTTGTGGCGCTTCGGCATCTCGGGCGACCTGCCCATCGTGCTGGTGTTCGCCAACGCCGAGCAGGATCTGGGATTGCTGCGCGCGCTCGCTCGGGCGTTGCGCGTCTGGTCACTCGGCGGCGTGGCCTGCGACCTGGTGGTGGTTGACGCCGAGCCCGCGTCCTACCTGATGCCGTTGCAACACGGCATCGCAGCCTTGCGTGAGCGCCACCTCGCCGACAGCGCGGCGCAGCCCGGGCCGGCGCAGGCAAGCTTTCACGTGCTGCGCATGGGCGCGCTTTCGGCTCCCGAGCTGATCACGCTGAAGGCGCTGGCGCGGGTACGGTTGAACGCCGACGGCCGCCCGCTCGTCCACCATGTGCAGGACTGGCTCGACCAGCATGACGAAGCACTCGGCAAGCGCGACGCAATCTCGCGCAGCACCGTACCGGTCGCGCCCGGCGCGACCACGCGGGTGCCGCAAGGCCGCTTCGCCGCCCACAACGGCGAGTTCGCATTCGACGTCAATGCCTTCCAGCGTCCCGCCCGGCCGTGGGTCAACGTGATCGCGAACCCCGAGTTCGGCACGCAGCTCTCGGAGGCCGGTGGCGGCTACACCTGGGCCGTGAACAGCCGCCTGAACCAGCTCACACCGTGGTCCAACGACCCGGTCGCCGACCCGCAGGGCGAGTGGCTGCTGCTGCAGGACTTGCGAACGCTGCAGACGTGGAGCATTGCGGCATCGGCCTGGGGCGACGGTGCGACCGTCTACAGTGTCACGCACGGCCAGGGCTACAGCCGGATCGGGCATCGCTGCGGCGACCTCGACGTCGAGGCGGTGTGGTGCGTCGATACCCAAAGCGCTGTCAAACAGCTCCACGTGAAGCTTGTCAACCGGGGCCGGCGCACCCTGCGGCTGCGCGTGATCAACTTTGTCGAATGGATCATGGGCGCGGGTCGTGGCGATCGCGCCAGCGTCGACACCGCGTCGTTCGTCCATCGCCTGCCGGCCGCGGCTCACGACGCGGCGTCCGAGTCGGCGTCGCCATCCGGGCGCCAGCTCACCGCCCTGATGTGCACCCAGCGCGACCACGCCGCCGGGTTTGGCGACGGCACGGCGTTCCTCGCGACCGTGACCGATGGCGACGACACCCCGGACTGGACTTGCGATCGGCGCGAGTGCTTCGACGCGCGCGGCCGCATCGTCGTCCCCGACGAGTTCAGCGAGCGCAGCGGCCTGGGGCTCGATCCCTGCGCGGCGCTCGCGCTGCCGATCACGCTGCCCGCCGGCCAGAGCAGTGACTGCGTGTTCCTGCTCGGCTACGGCACCAGCCGCGAGGCCGCTCAGCAGCTCGCCATCGCCGCCGCTGCCGTGCCACCGCCCCAACGCCTGCACGACGCTCGCGCCGCCTGGGACAAGCTCCTGGGCGCCACCACGGTGCAAACCCCCGACCCGCTGTTCGACGCGATGACCAACCGCTGGTTGCTGTACCAGACCGTGTCGTGCCGGCTCTGGGCCCGCGCCGGCTTCTACCAGGCCGGTGGCGCGTTCGGCTTTCGCGATCAGTTGCAGGACGCGATGGCGCTGGCCTGGGCCGCCCCTCAGACGCTGCGCCAGCAGATCGTGCTCAACGCGTCGCGCCAGTTTGCCCAGGGCGATGTTCAGCACTGGTGGCACGCCCCCACCGGCGCGGGCGTGCGCACCCATTTCTCCGACGACCTGCTCTGGCTCGCTTACGCCTGCACGCACTACCTGAACTGCACCGGTGACACTGCCTTGCTCGATGAATCGGTGCCCTTCATCGAAGGCGCCGAGATCCCCGAAGGGGCCGAGGACGCCTATTTCGTTCCCACGGTCAGCGGCGAGCGTGTGAGCGTGTTCGAGCACTGCGCACGGGCCATCGACCGCAGCCTGCGCGTGGGCGCGCACGGCCTGCCGCTGATGGGCACCGGCGACTGGAACGACGGCATGAACCGGGTCGGCCACGAAGGCCGGGGCGAATCGGTCTGGCTCGCGTGGTTTCTGTGCCGCATCGTCAAGGACTTCGCGCCGATCGCACTGGCGCGCGGCGAGGCCACACGTGCCAAGGCCTGGCAGGATGCCGCACGCGGCTGGCGTGCCGCGCTGCAGGGCCCGGGCTGGGACGGCCAGTGGTACCGGCGCGCCTTCTTCGACGACGCAACAGCGCTCGGATCGCAGCAGAACGCAGAGTGCCGCATCGACCTGATCGCGCAGGCTTGGGCCACCTTGTCCGACGCAGCGCCGGTGGCCTTCCGGCGCATGGCCCTGGCCGCAATGGACGCCAATCTGGTTGACGTTGATGCGGGCCTCATCAAACTGCTCACGCCGCCGCTGCAGAACGCGCAACCCAGTGCCGGCTACATCCAGGCCTATCCGCCGGGCGTGCGCGAGAACGGCGGGCAGTATTCGCACGCCGGCGTCTGGGCCCTGATGGCGCAGGCGCGCAGCGGCAACGCCGAAGCCGCCTACCGCTACTTCACCTGTCTGAGCCCGGCACACCGCACCGAGCATCCCACCCGTGGCCCGGCCTACGGCGCCGAACCCTACGTGATGGCCGGCGACGTGTACAGCGCGTCGCCCTATGTCTGGCGCGGCGGCTGGAGCTGGTACACCGGCTCGGCGGCCTGGATGCATCGCGCTGCGATCGAATCGATCTTCGGCATGCGCCAGCGTGAAGGCTCCGTCTCGTTCACGCCCTGCCTGCCGACGCACTGGGGGCATGCCGAGTTGCGTCTGGTGCGCGACGCCCGCTCGCTGCGCGTCGTGTTCGCCCGGCCGGATGCGCAGGAGGCGTTGGCCGATGCCGAGCGCAGCGATGCGGTGGCGCTGCATCCCGGCGAAACGGTGCAATGGGAATCGCTGCCGCGTGAGAGTTGCTGTTTCCTGTTGCGCCTCGACGCGGCGCCGGAAACCGCGACCGAGACAGTGCCGCTGCAGCGCCTGCCGGCCTCGTCTCACTGACAACGCACCCGCGCAGGCGCGGCCCCGTCACAGGGCACGCGGTGCCGTCCTACAGCAAGGGGTGCAACGCTCCGATAGGCGCCCTGGCGCCCCTCTCCTAGAGTTCGGGTATCGCCAACCGCCGCGTGTCGCTCAGCCGAACGAGGCGCACGCACTGGCCTGAGAAGGAGTTCTGGATGCTGAAATGGGCCTTGATTCTTGCCGTGGTGGCCATGGTCGCCGGTCTGTTCGGCTTCACCGGCATTGCCGCAGGCGCCGCGGGCATCGCGAAGATCCTGTTCATCATCTTCCTGGTGCTGTTCGTCATCGTCGTGCTGCTCGCGCTGCTTGGCATCGGCGCGGTGCGCAAGAAGGGTTGACGAGGCAGACGCGGCGCCGTCGCGCCGTGACGCACCCACCCACGGGCCCGACGCGACAGCCCGCACCCCACTGAAGGAATTCGATCGTGAGCAACAAGCAAAAACCCGCCAACGTCACCACCTTGCCGGCTTCGAACCCCACCCGATTGACACTGGACCAGGCCGGCATCGATGCCGCCAAACACTCGCTCGATCAGGGCGCCGTGACGCCGAGCTACGGCCCGTGGCGCGAGGACATCGTCAAGCTGCTGAACGACGCGCTGGCCACCGAACTGGTGTGCGTACTGCGTTACAAGCGCCACCACTTCACCGCCCAGGGTCTGGCCTCGCCGAAGATTGCCGAAGAGTTCATGGTGCATGCGCAGGAAGAAACCGCGCATGCCGACCAGCTCGCAGAGCGCATCGTGCAACTCGGCGGTGAGCCTGATTTCTCGCCGGCCACCTTGCTGCAGCGCAGCCACGCCGACTACGACGAATCGAGCGACCTGATGGCGATGATCAAGGCCAACCTGATCGCCGAACGCGTCGCGATCGAGTCCTACAGCCAGATGATCGCGCTGGTCGGCGACAAGGATTCAACCACCCGCCGGGTCCTGGAATCGATCCTGAGCCAGGAGCAGGAGCACGCCGACGAACTGAAGGACTGGCTCACGGAGTGATCCAACCAAGCCTGCTCTCACCCCCTGCAAATTCGCCCCGGATGGCGGGGCCTCGAATGCCACCACCCGTCACCACGTTTCATCACTGAAAAACCCCAGGAGAAAACCATGCAACTCAGAACCAAACTCACTTCCATCATTGCGGTCCTCGTGATTGCCACCGCCTCCGGCTGCGCAGTCCAACGGGGTCAACAAACCGTGGGCGCCTACGTCGACGACGCGGCCATCACCACCCAGGTGAAGGCGAAGTTCGTCGACAGCAAGCTGGTCAGCGCGAACGCCATCTCGGTCGAAACACTCAACGGCACCGTGATGCTCTCCGGTTTCGCCAAGAACACCGCCGAAAAATCTCAGGCCGAGAACATCGCCGAGAACGTCAAAGGCGTGAAGAACGTCAAGAACGAGATCGCCGTGCGTCCGTGACGCGCCTCTCACTCCATCCAACTTCAAGGAGATCCACATGAACTGGGACCGCATCGAAGGCAACTGGAAGCAAGCCAAGGGCAAGGTCAAGGAGCAGTGGGGCAAGCTCACCGACGATGACTTCGACGTCATCGCGGGCAAGCGCGACCAGCTCGCAGGCAAGATCCAGGAGCGCTACGGCGTGGGCCGGGACGAGGCCGAGCGCCAGGTCTCGACCTGGGCAGGGACGGCTGACGATTCGTGGTTCGCGCCACCAAAAAATCGGCCCTGATCTGACGGGCGGGAACCGGCCAGGGCGCTGAACCTTTTCGCCCTGGCCATCCTCCCGTTGCAACGAAACGCCACCGAATCCATGGCGGATTTGGGGGCGTTTTGCGTTGTCGCGCAGCCGACGTCAAGGTCGGCTCGGACGCTCAGGACGCGCTCGCGGGCTTGGCTGGTTCCATGGTGGCGCCTGAGGCCGGCTCCGACGCCGCGCCCTCGGGCATCGACGCGGAGGCATCGGGCGTGACCGGTGGCGGCATCGGCGCGGTGGTCGTCGGTTCGGGTGGCGGCACGGAGTCGACCGACGGCTTCTTGTCGCAGGCTGTCAGCGCGGCGGTACTGAGGGCCAGGGCGGCGATGAAAAAGAGTGAACGCATGGAAGTTCTCCGAAGTCAAGGGAACGGGCAACCGCGGGTGCAATCGATACCGGGCCGATCGCATCTCCACCAATGACCGAAGCGGCCAGACTATCCGGGCACGCCGTCGCGTGGCGTCGGTGCACCGGCCGTGCCGGTGTGAGACGGCACCGAAAGAAGTGTAGGAAAGAGCCGACGCCTGACATCGGGCCTGATGCGCGCGGGCGCGACCTCGCGAGGCAGTCCCGGGTCGGTCGACCGGGCGATGCCGCTGCGCAAGCACGTCGCGCTTCGGCGGCTCGGATCAATGGCCGCCGGGTCGCAACCCCGTCGCCGTACAAGTCGGCCGGCCGCGCCAGCGCCGTGGCGTCGAGCAGGTACAGGCGCCCGTCGTCGATGCGGTGCAGACCGCGCCGCTGGAGTTTGCGCACGGTCTTGTGGATGTACTCCAGCGACAGGCCCAGGCCATCGGCAACGGGCTACTGAATGAGCGGAAACGGCACGCCTTGCGCATCGTGCGGCTCGGCGCCGTCGATTCCCTGATCCGTGGGCCGAGAGCGCCGCGTGGGAGTGACGCCGCGACATGGCGCAGGATCGTGTCCGTGCCGCGCGCCGCAGCGCCCACGCCGGCGTGCTCGAGTGTGAGCGCGCCCGCGCCCATCACTTCATGCCGAATCGGTCTTTCGCTGCCGCCAGGCACGAGGTCCTGGCATCGCCCGCCAGGCTCTCGCACTTCTCTGTGGCAACCTTGTGCTCGGCTTCGCGCTTGTCGGCGCTGGCGTCCTTTCTTGCTTCGCCAACGTCCTTCCTGGCTTCAGCTTTCTTCTCGGCGACCTTGGCATCGGCGAGCGCCGAGGTGTGTGTGGCCTTGGCTTCCTTCACGCACACGTCCTTGACGTTACCGGCCTTGTCGTCGCACAGCTCCTTGGCGACTTCATAGTCGGCATCGGCGCGGGCCTCCGCGAGCTTCCTGGCGTCGCCGGCCTTGCCAGATCGGTCGAACTCGAGTTCGGCGCGCGCCACCTTCTGCTTGCCTTCGGCCTTGGCCTCGCACACGTCCTTCGCGTTGCCGGACAACTTGTCGCACGCCGCCTTGTCGGCCTTGTGATCGGTGCTGATCCGGGTCTTGTGCGCGCTGTAGTCTGCGGGGCTCATCGCCGTGGCCGCGAACGCGCCGGCGCTGGTGAACAGCGCGACGGCGAACACGGAGGTCTTGCACAGATTGAACGTCTTCATGGGTGTTCCTTCAACGTGATGAATGGATCGGGCGTGAAATGCCTCGACCCTCGGAACACGAAGTATCGAAAGGGGGCTGGTCTCGATCGAGCGGACGGTGCCGCGACCGCAGGTAGTTTCTGTCCTACCGTTGGGGCCCGGTCCCGGGTGGTGAGGCCAGCCGCGCGCGCTCGGCAGCATCGGCCGGCGAGCTCTCAGAGCGTTTCGAGTCTGAAGTGATCGGCGTGGCGCGCTTGGCACGCACGGCAAGCGCGCGGCAGTCGGCCGCGGCACGGCCGGCCTCCGCGCTGGCGCCCGTGTCGATGAGGGGGATGACGGCCGCGAGCGGGTTGATGAGCGCGAGCAAGGCCGCGGCGCCCACGCGCGCACCCAGCGCGCCTTTCTGAACCGAAACGATCGGAGCGGCCAGGGTGCCGCGCACCCGGATCGGGCTGCGCAAGGCGAGCAGCGAGAAGTCCTTGGGCATCACGATCACGTGCAGGTCCAGCGCCTCGCTGGCGAGCGACAGCGAACCGTCGATCCACAAGGTCGAGTCGGGCGTGTCCAGCACCATCACACGCGGGCGCAGCACGCCTTTGGAGGCGACCAGGTCGGCCACCGTGCACAGGATCGGCAGCGCATCGTCGCCGCTGATCATCACGCCCAGCGACTGCGCCAGATCGAGTCCCGCGGCTTCGACCATCAGGTGCGAGATCGTTCCTCCGGCCAGATCCATGTGCACGCCGCCCGCCAGACTGCCCAGGATCGCCGCCGTCGAGCGACCCCGGCCTTCAACGCGCGCGCGCCCGCTCAGGCTCCCGGTCACGTAGGACGGCGCACCGTTGGATCGGGCCTGGTGAATCCATTGCTCGAGGCGCACGCCGCTCCAGCGCAGATCGGCATTCCACACCGCCTGCGCCTCGCGCCCGTCGAGCCGAACCGTGCCGACCAGGCGGCCCTGGCTGGTGCGTGCGTCGATGTCACGCAAGGTCAACACGCCGTTGGCCAGCACGAGATGCGTGTGCAACGGGCGCAGAGGCTGGAGCAGCGTACTGCCGAGATCGACGCTGTCGATCGCGACCATGACGTTGGCATCCATCGCACGCAGTGATGGAATGTCGAGCGACCGGTCAGGCAGGGCCCGGCCGTCGTGCGACCTGGGCGATCCGGGCGCCGGCGTGCCGATGGCCGGACCCAGGTCGGCGAGCAGCAGATTGCTGCCGACCAGCCGTCCGGCCAGCAGCGGAACGGGCCGATCCGCGTCGAATGTCAACGCCGCGTTCAATTGACTCGAGCCCACCGTGGCGCGGTCGATGACCGTGCTCCACAACGCGCCGCGTTTGACGAGCCTCCCGTCCAGGTCGAACGGACCCGTGGTGGGCAAGGTCACGCCAAGCGGATCGCCGAGTGCTGCGAGCGACTGGCCCTTGATGCGGACACGCCCCTGCAAGTGACGCAAACGCAGCACATCGGTCACGGTTCCCTTGAACGTCAGTTGCACTCGATCGGTACGCGCGTTCAGCGTCACCGGCAGCGCCAAGCGCGCCGCGCCGGCGCCGACCGCCGTCAGCACGCCAACGCTCGACAGGTCGATCTTCAGCGGCCGCTTGCGGTACTGCCCGCTCGCATGAAACTCGAGCCCTGGCGGCAGTGGAGTCGACGTCGTGGCGCTGCCACCGCTGGATGACAAAGGTGCAGAAGCCGAGGGAGCGGCCACCGCGCCCGGTACGGAACCGTCGTTCAGCGAAAACCGGGCATCGAAATCGAGCTCAAGCGCTGCGTCGCGAAGCTGCAGCGTCCCGGCGCCCACCTCGAGTCGGCCGAACTCGGGCACGCTGGCCGGGGGTTTCGTCTGCGCTTCGGCGGGCGTGCCGAACTCCCAGGAGGCTCGGCCATCGGAGCGGCGTTCGAGATGGATATCGAGCGCGGTCGCGCGCAACGCTGAAATCCGAAGCGGAGCGCCGCGACTGGCACGCCACAGGTCGAGATAGCCCAATCTCAGGTCGGCGTCCTGCGCGCGCAGCATGAAGGGTGCCGCGCTCCAATGCGGTGCGCCGATCTCCAGGTGCGTGGCGACGATCCGGACGTCGCCGATGAGCCCGATCTTCACTCTTGCGGCCGGGTCGCTCGACAAGCTCACGCGCCGATCGAGTGTGCTCGCCAGCCAACGCTGGGCGGGTTCGGCGAGAAAGGGCCAACCCAAGGTCTCGCACACGCCGATTCCGATCGCCGCCGCTGCCAGGACGCCAACGACGACAAACAACCCGGGGCGGCGCCAGCGGGTGGGCACGGAATCGCTCATTGCACCATCATGCGGAGGACGTCAGCGCCTCGGCCAGGGATCGATGGCGGATTCCCGTGTGAGCCAGTTCCTACACCTCACCGGTCAGAGCCGGTTCGTGAGGCCTTGGCACGTGCTCAGGCCAACACTTGCGGGTTCAAGCCCGTCGGCGGCTTGTCGGCATTCGGACCGACGCCGAGCGCGGCGATCAGGTTGTCCGCGGCGAGGTTGGCCATCGCCAAGCGGGTCGGAATGCTGGCGCTCGCGATGTGCGGCGTCAGCACGACGTTGGGCACCTTGAGCAGATCGGGGTGCACGCTCGGTTCGCCCTCGAACACGTCGAGCCCGGCCGCAGCGATGCGTTTGTCGCGCAGCGCTGCGGCGAGCGCGGCGTCGTCGACCACCCCACCCCTTGCAATGTTGGTCAGCGTTGCCGTCGGCTTCATCAGCGCAAGCTCGTTCGCCCCGATCAGGTGATGCGACTGGGCGCTGTAGGGCACCACGATGACGAGATGGTCGGCCTGGCGCAGCAGGTCCTCCTTGCTGACATAGCGCGCGCCGATCTGCGCCTCGATGCCGGCATCCAGGCGCGAGCGGTTGTGATACATCAGCTTCATGCCGAAGCCGAGCACACCGCGCCGCGCCACCGCCTGGCCGATGCGCCCCATGCCGAGCACGCCGAGCGTGGCGCCGTGCACGTCGCCGCCGGCGAACATGTCGAAGCTCCAGCGATCCCATTCACCACGACGCACGAAGCGCTCGCTCTCGGTGATGCGCCGCGCCGCCGCCATCATCAGCGCAAAGCCGAAGTCGGCGGTGGTTTCGGTGAGCACGTCGGGCGCGTTGCTGAACAGCACGCCATGCGCGGTGCAGGCCGGCAGGTCCACGTTGTTGTATCCCACTGCCATGCTGCACACCGCGCGAAGCGCCGGACAGGCATCGAGCAACGTGGCGTCGATCTTCTCGCTGCCGGTGATGAACAGTCCCGTCTTGCCTTGCAGGCGCTGGATCAGTTCGGCTTGCGACCAGACCGCATCGGACTCGTTGGTCTCGACAACGAAATGCTCACGCAGCCGCGCCACCACCTCGGGAAACACGGCACGCGAAACCAGTACGGCAGGTTGACTCATTGAAGCTCCTCAGCGAAACCAGATGACGGTGATCAGGACAAACAGCGGCGTCAGGATACATCCCGACCAGACCATGTAGCCGAAGAAGCTCGGCATGCGGATACCGCGGCTCTCGGCAATCGCCTTGACCATGAAGTTCGGCGCGTTGCCGATGTAGGTGTTGGCCCCCATGAACACCGAGCCGGCCGAGACCGCCGCGAGTGTGGACGCGAACGTGGTCATCAGGGTCTGCGCGTCGCCGCCGGCAAGGTTGAAGAACACCAGGTAGGTCGGCGCATTGTCGAGGAACGAGCTCAGCACGCCGCTGAACCAGAAATAGGCCCACGGCATCGGCTGGCCATCGGGGCCGGTGACGGCGCGCACGACCGCGGCGAACGCGCCGGCCTCGCCGGCCTGCAGCATCGCGAGCACCGGCAGCATCGTCACGAAGATGCCGACGAAGAGCTTGCCGACCTCGAGCATCGGGCCCCACGAATACTCGTTGGCCGCGCGCACGCCGGCCGGTGTGATCGCCAGCGACACGCAGGTCACACCGATCAGCCCGAGGTCGCGCACAATCTGTTGCAACGAGAGCTCGGTGCCGAACACGTTGATGCTGATGCCAGGGCTCCAGGTGCCACTCATCAGCACCAGACCAATGACCGCCAGCAACGGCACGAAATTGATCGCGCCTTCCAGCCCGAAGCTGCGCGTGTCGGGCGTCGGGTCGCGGCGCGTCACGCCTTCCTTGCGATACCAGTAGCGGTCGATCAGGAAGAACAGCAGCAAAAGCGCGCCGACGAGCGACAGCGTCTCGGGCAGGATGTGCTCGAAGGTCCAGAAGAACCGGACGCCCTTCAAGAAGCCCAGGAACAGCGGTGGATCGCCGAGCGGTGTCAACGACCCGGCGGCATTGGCGACGATGAAGATGAAGAACACCATCACATGTGCGGCATGCTTGCGGCCGTCGTTGGCGCGGATCAGCGGGCGGATCATCAGCATCGCCGCGCCGGTCGTGCCCATGAAGCTTGCCAGCACGGCGCCGATGGCCATCAGTCCGGTGTTCAGTGCGGGGCTGCCGTGCAGGTTGCCGCGCACATAGATGCCGCCCGAGACCGTGTACAACGCGGTGAGCAGGATGATGAACGGCAGATACTCGGCCAGCAACGTGTGGGCCACGCCGGCACCCGCCGCAGCCGCGCCGAAGCGCGCCGCGAACGGCAGCACGAACGCAAGCGACCAGGCGAGCGCGATCTTTCCGAAATGCTTGTGCCACAGCGACGGCCAGGCAAGGGGCAGGATCGCGATCGACAGCAGCATGCCGGCGAACGGAATGCCCCACCAGGCGGTGAGCTGTGCACCCTCGAACCCGGTCGCATGCGCCAGCCCGGGCGCCAGCAGCGCGGCGGCCGCAACGCCACGTCCGCGCCCAAGGGCTGCGCGCAACGCCGCCATCACTCGAGGAAATGGACGAACGCGTCGACCGGTTCGCGCTCGGTGACCAGCGTGTTCTCGACCGCGGCCGGATCGGCGTGGCCGAGCGACATGCCGCACAGCACCTGCTCGTTTGACGGTGCGCCGATGTGTTCGCTGATGATGCGATGGAACTGCATGAACGCGGCCTGCGGGCAGGTGTCCAGGCCGCGCCCGCGTGCCGCCACCATGATGCTTTGCAGGAACATTCCGTAATCGAGCCAGCTGCCTTGCTGCATCACCCGGTCGATCGTGAAGATCAGACCGACCGGCGCGCAGAAGAACTCGTAGTTGCGCCCATGCTGCGCATGCATGCGCGTCTTGTCGCCCTTGGCAATGCCGAGCAGGCCGTACAGATCCCAGCCCACCTTGCGGCGCCGCTCGATGAACGGGGAGCGCCACTCGGTCGGGTAGTACGCGTACTCCTCGGTGTGGCTTGCGCGCTCGGCGGGGTCGTCGTAGGCCACGGCGATCTTGCGCGACAGCTCGGCCTTGGCGCTACCGGTCAACACATAGACCTTCCACGGCTGAGTGTTCGTGCCCGACGGCGCGCGTGACGCCACCGCCAGGATGTCGCTGACGACCGCGCGCGGCACCGGCGTCGGCAGATA
>JBDSBD010000342.1:0-5299 GCA_039921765.1 Burkholderiaceae bacterium | reverse complement strand
TGCTCGTTGACCTCGATGAAGCCGCTGCCGTCCAGCGCCAGCCCGGACTGGCGCAGCCACGGTGCGCCGCCGGCCTGTGTCACCCACAGAACTTCGTCGGCAGCGAAGGTCTGGCCGCCGGCGATCGTCAGGCCCTGGTTCGAGACAGCGCGCACCTCGGCGTGGCGGTGCAGCGTCACGCCGCGCTCGGCCAGCACCCGCTCGAAGCGCTGGCGCACGCCGCGGTTGTGCGTGGGCAGGATGTCGCCGCCGGCGGTGAGCAGGTGGAAGGCCAGCTCGTCCGGGTCGCGGCCCAAGGCCAGCAGCTCGTTGCGCAGCCGGTACTGCATCGCCAGCGTCAGCTCGACGCCGCCGGCGCCGGCGCCGACCACCGCGATGGTGGTTCGCCCCGCGCGGCGCTGCACCCGCTGCAGCAGGTCGAGC
Source organism: Burkholderiaceae bacterium (assembly GCA_039921765.1). Classification (GTDB taxonomy): domain Bacteria; phylum Pseudomonadota; class Gammaproteobacteria; order Burkholderiales; family Burkholderiaceae_C; genus JBDSBD01. The sequence continues at coordinate 4,876 of JBDSBD010000342.1, read as the reverse complement.
CAGCGTTCGTTGAACTGCCGGATCGGCTTGACCGGCACCGCGAACTGATCGGCCCCCGGCACCTGCGCCATCTGCGGCGTCGAGCCGATGTTGATCGAGAGCAGGTCGTACGGGATCGCCGGGCGGTCGCGACACAACACGCGCTTCGCACTGCGGTCGATGCCGATGGCTTCGGCGCGGAACAGGCGTGCGCCGGCAAAGACGCACAGCCGGTCGAGGTCGATATGCACCTCGTCGTAGCCGTAGTGACCGGCGATGTAGCCGGGCAGCATGCCCGAGTACGGAGTGTGGGTGTCGCTGCAGATCAGGTTCAGCCGCACGCCGGGCAGAGGATCCATCGCGAAGCGACGCAGTACGCCGACGTGGCTGTGGCCGCCGCCGACAAGAACGAGATCGCGCAGTATCGGCTGGTCAGAGTTATGCATTCAGGGACAGGTTGTTTGCTTGCCCGCAAGCGGGTCAGGCGTCGCATGGGATGCCAAAAATGTACGCCACGCGCCGCTTGCGCGCTTCGCCCAGGCTTGCGGCGGTCGCCGGTTCGCCAGCATGGCATGCTCGGGTGCGGCGAGCCGCCGGCCCGGGCAGTGCCGCTCGATGCTGCGCGAGTCCTTGCCGCGGCCCGGGTGGGAGAGTTGCTTCGACCGTTGATGAGGAGTCTGGTGATGCTGAACGACGAGATGCTGGTGCGCGCCGGCTGGCTGGTGACGGGCGCGTTGGATCCGGTGCTGCGCGACGCCGCGCTGCGCCTGGGTGGTGGTCTGGTCGCCGAGGTCGGCGGCTGGAGCGAGCTGAGAGCGCGCTACCCGGACTTGCCGGTGCTGGGCGGGCCGCATGACGCGGTGCTGCCCGGGCTGGTCAACGCCCATCACCACAGTCACGGCGTGAGTTCGCTGCAGCAGGGCGTCGAAGACGACCTGCTGGAGGCGTGGCTGCTGGCGTTGCTGTGCCTGCGCGGCTGCGACCGGCGGCTGGCCACGTTGCTCGCTGCGGCGCGCCAGATGCGCGGCGGCGTCACCGCCTGCGTCGATGTGCTCAGCGCCGGCGGTACCGCCGAGCACTACGCGCGCGAACTGGACGCCGCGCTGGGCGCGTACGACGAAGCCGGCATGCGCGTCGGCCTGGCGGCGGGTTTTCGCAGCGCCAGCTTCCTGGTGCACGGTGCGCAGGACGACCAGCGTTTCCTCGCCGCGCTGCCCGACGAGGCGCGCGCACTGGCACAGCGCCTGCTGCCGGCGGCCGGGCAGGTCGACGAGGCCGACTGGCTGGCGCTGATGGACGAACGCGTCACGCGCTGGCGCGGTCACGAGCGCGTCGCCGCCTGGTTCGGCCCGCCGGGTCCGCAGTGGGTGTCGGACGCCTTGCTGCAGAAAATCGCCGCGCGCGCCGCGACACTGGGCACCGGCGTGCAGACGCACGCGGTGGAATCGATGTACGAGGGGCTGCACGGGCCGCGCGAGTGGGGCCGTTCAACCATCGAGCATCTGCACGCGCTGGGCGTGCTCGGCCCGCGCTTCTCGATCGCCCACGGCACCTGGCTGACTGAAGCCGAGATCGAGCTGCTCGCTGCCACCGGGGCCGCGGTCAGCCACAACCCGAGCTCGAACCTGCGCCTGCGTGCCGGCATCGCGCCGCTGCCGGCCCTGCTGGCGGCGGGCGTGACGGTGGGGCTGGGCATGGACGGCACCACGCTCGACGATGACGAGGACATCTGGACCGAGATGCGCCTGGCGCTGCGCCTGAACCGCTCGCCGCGCATCGGCGACGCGGTGGCAACGCCGTCCCAGGTGCTGGCGATGGCGACCACCGGCGGGGCGCGGCTGATGGGACTGGAGCAACGCATCGGGCAGCTGCAGCCGGGCTATGCGGCGGATCTGCTGGTGCTGGACACGCAGCGCGCCTGCTGGCCGTGGGTCGCCGAGCAGGTCGATCTGCGCTCGCTGCTGGTGCAGCGCGCCAAGGCCGGCGACGTGCGTTGCGTGCTGGTGCACGGCGAGGTGGTGATGCGCGACGGCCGCCCGACGCGCTTCGATGAACAGGCGGTGGCGCGCGAACTGGCCGAGCGGCTGCGCCACACGCCGTACCCGCACGATGGCGCGCACCTTGCCCGCGTACTCGACCCGCACGTGCGCGAGTGGTACGCCGGCTATGCGCTGCCGACCGGCGAGCCCTGGATCCAGTACAACGCGCGACACTGAGGCGCAGCGCATGCCTGTGCGGCTGCGGCGGGCGCCATCACGCGCGCCCGGACAAGCAAGGCAGCCGTGGGTGCGGCAGCGGCGGGCGCGGTGTCCCGCGATCCGCCCGCGCTAGGGCTCACCCTGGGCCGCCTTCGCGACATAGGCGGACAGCAGCTTGATCTGCGCTTCAGACAAGCTGTCCCGATACGACGGCATCACGCCCACGCCGTTGCGAATCGCTTTTTCGACCCGCGTCTCGTCCGGCTTCAGTTCGTCCAGGATCGGCCCGATGGCTCCCGTCGCGCCAGCGTGCTTCAAGGTGTGGCAGACCGCGCACGCCGGCACCGCGGTCTGATTGAACAGCAGCTTGCCGGCATCCAGCGTGGTCTCCGCGGCAGCACCGACGCACACCCCACTCAACGCCAGGGCCACCGCCGCGAGACGGCAGGCAATTCCACGCGAGGTCCTCACGGCGTCACCTCAGACGACGGTGATCTGGAGTGCATGATCGCGCCAGCTGGTGTTGCTGTAGCCGCTGGCGTTCTCGATCCGCTGCTCCGGCTGCGCGTGACCTTCGGCATCGACCGCACGGCTGGCGATCTGGTACTTGCCGGCCGGCAGCTTGACCGCCAGCACGAACTGGCGCCAGGCGTAGCGGCCCAGCGAGGGGCCGACGAAACGCGCCGCCTGCCAACTCTTGCCGCCGTCGATCGAGACTTCCACCGACTTCACTTCGTGCATGCCGCCAAAGGCGATGCCTTCGATCTGGGTCAGCCCGGCCGCAACCGGTCCGGCTTCCGGGCTCGGCGAATTGATCCAGGATTTGACCGCCAGTTGCCAGACCGACGCCTGGCTCGGCTTGCCCGTCTCGCCTGGTGGAATCATGCGGTAGCGGGTTTGCTGGATCTTGGCATCGCTTTCCTCGGCCGTGAAGGCCAGCCGCTTGATGTACTTGACGTTGTTGACGCCGAAATAGCCCGGCACGATCAGTCGCAACGGGCCACCGTGCGCCAGCGAGATCGGTTCACCATTCATTTCCCACGCCAGCAGCGCGTCAGCCATCGCTGCCACCGGCACCGAGCGCTCGACCAGCAGGCTTTTCGGATCCAGCCCGGCCGGAAGTTTTTCACCGCCGGTGCCGGTCAGGTAGACCATGCCGCTGGCCACACCCCCCAGGGCTTCGGCGACCGCCCGCACCGGGACCCCGCTCCAGATCACGCAGCCCGCCGCGCCCACCTGCCATGGCGTGCCGCTCGGCTTGCTCGGAAACAGGCCACGGCCGTTGCCCGAGCACTGCAGCACCATCGCGACGGTTTCCAGACCCATGCTCTTGAGCTGCCTCAAGCTGAAACTGCGCGGCTGCTTGACGCCTTCCACCGCGAGTTCCCAGGCATCGCGATCGGCCACGATCGAGGCGTCCGGCGGTGGCACGTTGTTGCGGATATACAGCTGGTTGTTCGGCGTGATGATGCTGGTGCCGAAGGCCGCGCGCCGGGTTTCCAGCGTATTGGCAGAATGCACGATCATTGCATCCGGGTTTTTCCAGGCGACATACGGCGGCAAGGGCTTGGCGCCGGTCGCCGTGGCCGCAGAAGCGGCCTGGGCCGCCGCGCTGCGGCTGAATCCGGCCAGCCCGGCGGCCGCCAGGGCGGCGCTGCCGCCGGCCAGCACGCGGCGGCGTTGCAGGTTGAGGTTCGAGCTGGTTTGCGTGTCGATATCGGTGGTCATGGCAGTCTCCTGAGAAAAATCGGTGGCCATCGGTATGCGTGGGACAGATCGCGGAGCAAGCGGTCCGATGCTGTGGGCATACTAGTCGAAGTGGCTGGTGATCGACGCCCAACGCCGAACAGCGCGGGTAACGGTCGATGCCCGATTCGCTTTGCTGATCCAGCGCAAGGCGAAAGATCGTGCCGCAGCTCGTCTGGCTGCCCGGTCTGGTGCAGTTGCTCGCCGCGACCTTCTTCACCGATTGGCAGGCGTTCGGGCCGACGTCGATCCGTACCTCATGCGTGTCCCGGCTCTCGAAGGCCTCATGCTCAGGCCAGTCCGGGGTCTCATTGCTGCTGACCGAATTGAGCTTGTATGCGCATTTGCCGGCTCCAGACGGGTCGGTCTGGACATGACGTGGCGGGCTCAATCCGATCAGGACACATGATCGACGTCCTGACCCACCTGGTCCGCGTTCGCGTTCCACCGCTGTTCATCCGCCCCGACAGCGAGCTAGAGATTGGGCTGGGTGTTCTTGCCGAGGGGCGCGAGTTCCGCTCTGCGTTTCTCCCGTGCATCCTCGCCGGTGCTGCTCGCAACTCGACAATCTTCGCCACGCCTGCGGTGATGCGTCATCGAGGCTGTGCTGTGCCAGGCCTGGACCGGATACGGATACATTACGCAATGGTTTTTTCGTTCGAAACCTCGATAACGGCAATGCACGGGGCGCATGGTCCGGCCAGAATGGTGCGGCGGCGTGTCCTGTCGCACCAGGCGTCGTTTCCGCGGCTCGGCGCTCTGCCCTGACTCGAGCGAATCCATGGCCGCTTCGTCCCGTTCGCGCCCGCGTGCGACGACGCAAGACCGGAACCCCGCCGCGCGAATGACAAGGTGGCGTTGCACGCGGCATCGGAATGCGCAGGTATTGCTCAGCCTTTCGCGACTCGCACTGTCGGGCTCATGAGCAGCACGCCAGCCGGTCTTGTGTATGG
>JBDSBD010000341.1:0-4264 GCA_039921765.1 Burkholderiaceae bacterium | reverse complement strand
CGGCCGGAACCCGCACACCGGCATCGACGAACACCGCGATGTACGGCGTGAAGCCGTTGTCGGTGCACCAGTCGTGCAGCGCACGGATGAGGTACGGCCGCGTCGACGAGCCGGCCGTGGCGGGAGCGATCGGCGAAGTCATGGCAATCCGGCTGGCGCTGGGCCGCCTACTTCCGCATCACCTTCTCGGAGGGCGTCAGCGCCTCGATATACGCAGGGCGCGAGAAGATGCGCTCGGCGTACTTGAGCAGCGGCACCGCGTTCTTCGACATGTCGATGCCGTAGTAGTCGAGGCGCCACAGCAGCGGCGCGATCGCGACGTCGAGCATAGAGAAGTCGTCGCCCAGCATGTACTTGTTCTTCAGGAAGATCGGCGCAAGCTGGGTGAGCCTGTCGCGGATCTGCGAGCGCGCCTTCTCGAGCTGCTTGTCGGTGCCCTTGACGCCGCGCGACTCGAGCACGTTGACGTGGGCGAACAGCTCCTTCTCGAAGTTGAACAGGAACAGCCGCACGCGGGCGCGCGCCACCGGGTCACCGGGCATCAGCTGCGGGTGCGGGAAGCGCTCGTCGATGTACTCGTTGATGATGTGCGACTCGTACAGGATCAGGTCGCGCTCGACCAGGATCGGCACCTCGTTGTACGGATTCATCAGCGCGATGTCTTCGGGCTTGGCGAACAGGTCGACATCGCGAATCTCGAAATCCATGCCCTTCTCGAACAGCACGAAACGGCAGCGGTGTGAATAGGGATCGGTCGTTCCGGAGTACAGCACCATCATGGCGACGGGTCCTTTCAGGGCAGTCGTGGCGCGGCGCGCCACGGGGGAAAACGCATGGGACAGTCTGCGCCGATCAACGTAGGGCGGCGGATCGCGCGGCGGGCTGCCGAGATGGTCGGGCGGAGTTCGGTCTCAGGTGGCGCGCGCGCCAGGCATCACTTCACGTCTTTCCAGTAAGCCGCGTTCAGGCGCCACGTGAACAGCACGAGCACGAGAAGGAAGAGCATCACCCACACGCCGATGCGCTCCCGCTGACCCTGGGCCGGCTCGCCCATCCATTGAAGATAGGCCACCAGGTCGCCGACCGCCTCTTCGTATTGGTGGTCGCTCAGCGTGCCTGGCGTGAGCTGCTCGAAGCCGTCGAACACGCGCACGCTCCTGGCCGGATCTTCGTGGTCCTTCTTCTCGACGAACCTGGCGGCGCGCTGGCCTTGCAGCTCCCACAGCACATTGGGCATCGCGATGTCGGGGAACGCGAGGTTGTTCCAGCCGGTCGCCTTGGTGCCATCGCGGTAGTACGTGCGCCACAGTGTGTACAGGTAGTCGGCACCACTGCCTTTGCCAGCGGCCGCGCGTGAACGCGCGATCACCGACAGATCGGGTGGCGCCGTACCGAGCCACTTCTTCGCGTCCTTCGGATCGAGCGAGACCTTCATCGTGTCGCCGACCTTTTCGGCCGCAAACAGCAGGTTGGTCTTGATCTGGTCGTCGCTCAGGCCGATGTCATGCATGCTGTTGTAGCGCATGTACGCAGCCGAGTGGCAGTTCAGGCAGTAGTTGACGAACAGCTTGGCGCCATGCTGCAGCGCGGCCACGTCGGAGAGCTTTTCGGTCGGGAACTTGTCCCAGGTGTAACCGCCTTCGTTGGCCGCCGCACCGGCCACAAAACCGAACGAGAGCAGCAAGGAGAGAAGAAACTTTTTCATGGGGGTAAGCGCTCCGGCGACAAGCGGCATCAGTGGGCGGCAAAGGTCACGCGCTCAGGCACAGGCTTGAACGTGCCCAGACGACTCCACCAAGGCATCAACAGGAAAAAGCCGAAGTACACCAGCGTGCCGAGCTGAGCGATGTAGGTGCTTGTCGTCGAAACGGGCTGCGTGCCGAGGTAACCGAGCGCGAAGAAGAAGATCAGGAACACGGCATAGAGCCATTTGTGCCAGTCGGGCCGATAGCGGATCGATTTGCTCAGGCTGCGATCGAGCCAGGGCAGGAAGAACAGGATCATGACCGATCCACCCATCACGACCACGCCCCAGAACTTGGCGTCGAAGGTCTTGAGCAGCCCCACGGCGATGATCGCGAGCACCGCGACCAGCACCTTGCCGGTGCCGCTGAATCCGCCGCGCAGGATGGCCAGCACCGCGCCCAGGGCGAGCAGGATCGAGAGAACGTTGACCATGACGTCAGTCGTGGCGCGCAACATCGAGTAGTACGGTGTGAAGTACCAGACTGGCGCGATGTGCGCGGGCGTCGTCAGCGAGTCGGCGGGGACGAAGTTGTTGTACTCGAGGAAGTAGCCGCCTCCCTCGGGTGCGAAGAACAACACCGCGCTTAAGATCAGCAGGAACACGCTGACGGCGAAGATGTCGTGCACCGTGTAGTACGGATGGAACGGGATGCCGTCGAGCGGGCGGCCCTTCGCGTCCTTCTTCGCCTTGATCTCCACGCCATCGGGGTTGTTGGAGCCAACCTCGTGCAACGCAATGATGTGCGCCACCACGAGCCCGAGCAACACCAGCGGCACCGCGATCACGTGGAAGCTGAAGAAACGGTTCAGCGTGGCGTCGCCGACCACGTAGTCACCGCGGATCAGCAGCGCCAGATCGGGGCCGATGAAGGGGATCGCGGAGAACAGGTTGACGATCACCTGCGCGCCCCAGTAGCTCATCTGGCCCCAGGGCAGCAGGTAGCCCATGAAGGCCTCGGCCATCAGGCACAGGAAGATGCCGCAGCCGAAAATCCAGACCAGCTCGCGCGGCTTGCGGTAGCTGCCGTACAGCAAGCCGCGAAACATGTGCAGGTAGATGACGATGAAGAACGCACTCGCGCCGGTCGAGTGCATGTAGCGGATGATCCAGCCGCCGGGCACGTCGCGCATGATGTACTCGACCGAAGCGAAGGCCAGGGTCGCGTCCGGCTTGTAGTGCATTACCAGGAAGATGCCGGTGACGATCTGGATCACCAGCACCAGCATCGCGAGCGAGCCGAAGACGTACCAGAAGTTGAAGTTCTTCGGCGCGTAATACTCCGCCATGTGCTCGTTGTAGAGCTTCGAGAGCGGGAATCGGTTGTCGATCCAGTTCAACAACTTGCCGCCCGCCGTGGCGTTGGCGGGCGCTTCGTGAAATTCAGCCATGTCGTCGTACTCCTGCAGATGCCGTCTTGGTGCCCGTTCGAACAGCGCGTCAGCGCTCAGGCTTTCTTGTCTTCACCGATGATCAGCCGGGAGTCCGAGAGGTACATGTAAGGGGGAACTTCGAGGTTGTCGGTAGCGGGCTTGTCCTTGAACACGCGACCCGCCAGATCGAAGGTCGAACCGTGGCAGGGGCACAGGAAGCCGCCCTCCCAGTCGGCGGGCAGCGAGGGCTGCGCACCGGGTGTGAACTTGGCCGTCGGAGAGCAGCCCAGGTGCGAGCAGATGCCCACCACGACCAGGTACTCGGGCTTGAGGGAGCGCCAGTCGTTGCGCGCGTAAGCGGGCGTGGTCGAGAAGTTCGTGCGCTCCGAATTCGGATCGGCCAGTTCGGGGTCCAATTTGGGCAGCTCGGCCAGCTGCTCCGCTGTGCGGTGCACGATCCAGACCGGCTTGCCACGCCACTCGACAGTCATCATCTCGCCGGGTTGCAGGCCGCTGATGTCGGCCTCGACCGGTGCCCCGGCGGCGCGCGCGCGCTCGGAAGGCTCGAAGCTGCTGACAAACGGAACGGCTGCGAAGCCCGTCCCCACAACACCGGCGCAACCGGAGGCGATCAGCCAGGTGCGTTTGCCGTTGTCGACTTGCTGGTCACTCATGTGTGTCCTCGAACGAAACTTCAGGTCAGGGTCAGCCGGTAATTCTAGCGGAGCTGTCAAGGACGCTCGAGGCGGCTGCGGCGCGGCACACGGCCATGGTCTTCAGAGAGTGTGGGCGACGCGCCCCGGACCTGCGGGCGCGCTTGACTTCCTGGCCGCGTCGAGAATACTGCGCGGTGACCGCGCGCCGCCCGGTCTGCACCCCAACCCATCCAGGAGAACGGAACATGAGTTTTGCGAGCGAGTTCAAGGAGTTTGCGGTCAAGGGCAATATAAGAGAGGGATTCGCTTATGAAAGTTGGTCATTTAATAAGGGCGGAACGAATTAGACAAGCCATGAAGCAATTAGTATTAGCAAAAGGAATCTGCACGCCTTCTTACTTATCTAAAATCGAACGGAATTTAATTTTTCCAAGTGATGACATAGCCATGTTATTACTCAATCGATTAGGCATAGATCCGTCGAAGTTACA
>JBDSBD010000340.1:0-2897 GCA_039921765.1 Burkholderiaceae bacterium | reverse complement strand
TGTTTGAAGCCAGCCGCGAGGCCTTGCTCGGCCGCAGCGCGCTGAACCTGCCGGCCCTCAACGTGCGGGTGTCCGAGATGCTCGACGCGCTCGAGGAGGTCGCCGGCCCGGCGGCGCGCGCGCGCGTGCGCTTCGAGCGTGACGAGCGCGTTGCCGCGATCGTTGCCAACTGGCCGGCCGGCGCGAGCGCGGCGCGGGCGGCGCGCCTGGGGTTGCTGCCGCACACGAACTTCGCCGACGTTGTCCGCCAGTACGTCAAGGACTGCAGTGCACGGCCCGACGCCGACCAAACCTTGAAAGGACTGAACCGATGAATCTGATCGATCTGAAGGGCCGTGTCGCGGTCATCACCGGCGGCGCGCAGGGCATCGGCTATGCGGTGGCCGAACGGATGCTCAGGTCGGGCGCCCGCGTGGTGCTGTGGGACATCGACGCCGAGCGCCTGGCCACCGCCGAACGCGCCCTGGCCGAACTCGGGAGCGTGAGCACCTCGGTTGTCGAGCTCAGCGTCGAGGCCGACATCGACGCTGCCATCACCGACGTGCGAGCTGCCCACGGGCGCATCGACATCCTGGTCAACAACGCCGGCATCACCGGCGGCAACGCCACCACCTGGGAGCTCGATCCTGTCGTGTGGCGGCGCGTCATCGAAGTCAACCTCGTCGCCCCCTATCTGACCTGCCGCGCGGTCGTGCCGGAAATGCTCAAGCGCGGCTACGGGCGCATCGTCAACATCGCGTCGGTGGCCGGCAAGGAGGGCAACCCGAACGCCTCACACTACAGCGCCTCCAAGGCCGGGCTGATCGCGCTCACCAAGTCGCTCGGCAAGGAGCTCGCGACCAAGGGCGTGCTCGTCAACGCCGTATCGCCAGCCGCCGCACGGACCGCGATCTTCGACTCGATGACACAGACCCACATCGACTACATGCTGGCCAAGATCCCGATGGCACGCTTCTCGAGGTGGGCGAGGCCGCGGCGATGGTGGCCTGGCTTGCCTCGGAAGAATGCTCGTTCAGCACCGGCGCGGTGTTTGACCTGTCGGGCGGGCGTGCCACTTATTGACCGAGCCGAGCAGCCGCAGCGCCGCCGCCAACGGCTTCTGCGCTCGCGGTAGCGCCAGAGAACCTGGAGCGGCCCGGCGTTTCCTTGAGTGTCGAGCCGCCGTCCGAGATCGGTCGCTGCACCCGGTCGGCTGCTCGAACCGCGATGCCGTGCGACCCGCGCCCTTGGTGCGATGAATAATGCGCACGCATGCCGCGGTCACACGCGGCTGATTGAGCTTCCCAGCCACCGGAGAAAGTCATGATCCATTCGACGACACTCGGGCGCGTCAGCTTGCTGGCCACCCTGCTGACGCTCGGCGCCTGCTCGACGACAGCGACAGCCCCGACCACGGCCCCGAGCGGCCAACTGGGCGCACTCGGCCCGTACCTCATGGCGGTCGAGGCCCGCCTGACGGGCAACGACGAGATGCCCTCCAACTCCAGCAACGGCATCGGTGACCTGAAAGGATCGTTCGACACCCGCACGCGTGTCCTGAAATGGCGGCTCGTCTACTCGGGGCTTTCGGGCCCTGCAACGATGGCCCATTTCCACGGACCGGCGCTGCGGCGCCAGAACGCCGGGGTGGTGCTGCCCTTTCCTGGCACCGTCAGCCCGATCGAGGGCCAGGCCACGCTCACCGAGGCGCAGGCCAATGATCTGCTGAACGGTCGCTGGTACGCCAACGTGCACACGCTGCTTCAGCCGGCCGGCGAGATTCGCGGCCAAGTGACGCTGCGCTAGCGCGGCGACGGTCGACGCCGCACCAGTCTTGCGCGTGCCGGACGCGCCCCACGCCGGTCGCGCGACCGACCGGTGGCAGCTCTCACGGCAGATCGGCCGGCGCCGTGCGTCGTCTCGCGCGAGCACCGAAGTCCGATCGGCTGTCAAAGCATCGGCCGACCGCGGGCCGGGTCGCGCCGCCGCCTGGAGTCAATCCAGCTGCCACTTGCCGTCCACGATCCGCACGATGACGCGGGCGCGCTGATCCAGCCCGAGGTGATCCTTCGGCGACATGTTGACGACGCCATTGGAGACGTGCAGGTCGTAAATGCCTTCGAGCGCGGCGCGCAGCGCGCTGCGGAACTCGCGCGTGCCGGGTTGCGCGGTCTTCAGCGCCACCGGGATCGCGTGCGCGAGCAGCAGGCCTGCGTCCCAGGCGTAGGCACCAAAGGCCGAGACGCTGCCTGCACCATAGGCCGCTTCGTAACGCTTGATGTAGGCCAGTGCCTGGGCCTTGGCGGGGTGGTTCGCGGGCAATGCCGCCGCCACGACCACCGGGCTGGTCGGAACAAAGGCCCCTTCGACGTCCTTGCCGCCAACCCGCAGGAAGTCGTTGTTCGCCACGCCGTGGTTGAAATAGATGCTGCCCTTGTAGCCGCGCTCGGCGAGCGCACGCGCCGGCAGCACCGCGGGCGTGCCCGACGCGCCGATCACGATCATGTCGGGGTTGGCGGCGACGAGCTTGAGTGCCTGCGCAGTCACGCTGGTGTCGCGCGGCGCGAAGCGCTCGTTGGCGACGATGCGAATGCCGCGCACCGAGGCGAACTTCTCGAACTCGGCGTAGAAGGCCTCGCCCAGCGCGTCGTTGAAGCCGATGTAGCCCATCGTGTGGATACCGCGCGCGGCGGCGTGCTCGAGGATCGCCAGCACCATCATGGTGTCGGTCTGGGGCGTCTTGAAGATCCACGCCTTCTTGGCATCCATCGGCTCGATGATGCGCGCGCTGGACGCGAGCGAGATCGTCGGCGTGCCACTTTCGGCCAGCACGTCGGTCATCGCCAGCGAGTTCGGCGTCGTGGTCGAGCCGATGATCGCGTCGACCTTGTCCTCCAGCGTGAGCCGGCGCGTGTTGA
>JBDSBD010000339.1:0-5260 GCA_039921765.1 Burkholderiaceae bacterium | reverse complement strand
CACGCTGATCAAGAGCGTGATCCTGCGCGACCAGACCGGCGAGACGGTGCGCATGGCCGAGGCCATGCTGCCGGCGCACGCGCCGCGTGTCGACGGCGGTATCTGGGTCTCGCGCAGCGCGCCACGCGCGGTGCTGGTCGCCACCGTGCGCGCCGATGGCGCCGACCTCGACGCCCAGCAGCACGCCATCGAGCTCGTGCAAGCGAGCTTCGCGCCGTTCGCCGCGCAAGGCCTGACGCTCGAGCTCTCGGGCGCCGGCACCTTCGCGGTGAGTTCGCGCGCGCGCATCAGGTCGGAGGTGGACCGCCTCGCGCTCGCCGGCGGCGCCGCAGTGGCCACGCTGCTGCTGCTCGCGTTCGGCTCGCTGCGTGCCCTGGCCACGGCGCTGCTGCCGGTGGCCAGCGGCGTGCTCGCGGGGGTCGCTGCGGTCAGCCTGGGCTTTGGCCAGGTGCACGGCATCACGCTCGGCTTTGGCACCACCTTGATCGGCGAGGCCGTCGACTACGCCATCTACTACCTGATCCAGGCGCGTCCGGTGGCTGGGGCGAGCACCGGATCGGGCGCGCGGCGCTGGGTCCGTGTGAGCTGGCCGACCGTGCGGTTGGGCCTGGCGACCTCGCTGTGCGGCTTCGCGGCGCTGGTGTTCTCGGGCTTTTCGGGGCTCGCGCAGCTTGGCGTTTTTTCGGTCAGCGGACTCATCGCCGCGGCGCTGACCACGCGTTACCTGTTCCCGGTGATTGCGCCCGACGGCGCACCCGGACTCGGGCTGCGCCGCCATATCGGGGGAGTCGTGGCGGCGGCCACGGCCTGGCTGCCCCGACTGCGCTGGCCGCTCGCGGCGCTGAGCCTGGCTGCCCTGGTCGCCGTCGCATGGCTGCCCTCACCATGGCGTGGCGACCTCGCTTCGCTGAGCCCGGTCAGTGCCGACGCGCTCGCGGTGGATGCGCAACTGCGCGCCGATCTTGGCGCCGGCGATGCCGGCACGCTGGTCGTGCTCTCGGCAAGCGACGAGGCCAGTGTGCTCGCGCTCGCCGAAGCGGGAGGCGCGCGGCTCGATCCGCTCGTCCAGGCGGGCGTGATCGGGGGCTACGCCTCGCCGGCGCGCCTGTTGCCAAGCCCGGCCACACAGCGCGCGCGCCGCGCCGCGCTGCCCGACGCGCCCACGCTGCGCGCGCACCTGGCCGAGGCGACGGCCGATGGTCCGTTGTCGGCGCAACGCCTGGGTGGCTTCATCGACGATGTGCAGGCCGCGCGCCACCAGCCGTTGCTCGACCGCGCTGCGCTGCGCGCGACGCCGCTGGCGAGCGCGCTCGATGCGCTGCTCGTGCCCGGCCAGGGCGATCGGCCGTGGCGCGCGCTGCTGAGCCTGCAGCCCGGCAACAACGGCATCGACGCCGCGAAGCTGCGTGCCGCGCTGGCCGGCCTGCCCGGGGCCCAGGTCGTGCAGATCAAGCCCGAGCTCGATGCGCTGTACGCGCGCTATCTGCACGAAGCCCGGCTGCAGGCCGGGTTCGGCGCGCTTGCCGTGATGCTGCTGCTCGCACTGCAGCTGCGCTCCGGGCGGCGCCTGCTGCGCATTGCACAGCCACTCGCCGCAGCCGTGGTGATCGTGCTTGCCGGCCTCACCGCAGGCGGTGTCGCGCTCGGCATCCTGCACCTGGTGGGCCTGCTGCTGATCGTGGCCATCGGATCGAACTACGCGCTGTTCTTCGATCAACTGCGCATCGAGCGCGAGGCTGCTGCGACGACCGTCGGTCCTGGCAGCACCGCGCGCATCAGCAACAGCTCCAATTCCAATTCCAATTCCAATTCCAGCTCCGACGACAACGGCCGCAGCGACTCGGACGACGCCCCTGCCACCATGGTCCTGACCCGAACCGCCGCGCCCGTGGCGTCCGAGAACCCTGCCGAGATCGACACGCTCGCGTCGCTGTTGCTGGCGAACCTGACGATCGTGATCTCGTTCGGGCTGCTGGCCTTCTCCAGCATTCCGGTGCTCGCGGCAATCGGCGAGGTCGTCGCCCCAGGCACCTTGCTCACGCTGCTGCTGTCGGCAGCCTTCATCGGTGATGCGACGCATGGGAAAATCAGGCGCTCGAAGCCACCGGCAACAGCCCACTGATCTGCCACTCGCCGCATGCACACTCCCACGAACCCGCCGCGCCCCGGCAGAGCGCCACGGCGCATGCCGCGCCTCGTGCAGGCCAGCGTGGTCTGCCATCTGGGCGCGGGCGTGGCGATCGCCGCTCAGCCGGCGCTCTGGCCCTGGGCGCTCGGCGCCGTCGCGCTCGATCACACGCTGCTCGCCGCCACCGGCCTGTGGCCGCGCTCGACCTGGCTCGGCGCCAACCTGCGCCGCCTCTCGAACGCCGCCGCGGCGCGCGCCGAAGTGGCGCTGACGTTCGATGACGGGCCCGACCCGCGGGTCACGCCCGCCGTCCTCGATCTGCTCGATGCGCAGCACGCACGCGCCACGTTCTTCTGCATCGCGCAGCGCGCCGCCGAACACACACAGCTGTGCCGCGAGATCGTCGCGCGCGGCCACGCGGTCGAGAACCACAGCGATCGCCATGTCCACACCTTCGCGCTGCTCGGGCCGCGCGGCATGGCGCGCGAGATCGGCCGGGCGCAGGACACGCTGGCCCAGATCACCGGGCGCGCGCCACGCTTCTTTCGAGCGCCGGCCGGCCTGCGCAACCCGTTCCTGGAGCCGGCGCTGCAAGGCCTCGGGCTGCAGCTGGTGAGCTGGACGCGGCGCGGCTTCGACACCGTGCGGCGCGACCCCGCGGACGTGCTGGCCCGACTCTCGCGCTCACTTCGCGCCGGCGACATCGTGCTGCTTCACGACGGCAACGCGGCACGCACGGGTGCGGGCCACCCGGTGGTGCTCGAGGTGCTGCCGGCGCTGTTGCGCAGGTTCGAGTGCGCGGGTCTGCGCGCAGTCACGCTGGCGGAGGCCGAGGCCGAGGCCGAGACTGCCGCGACGACGGCGCCGCGCGCCGCGACCCCGCGACCGGTTCGCCCTCGAGCTCGGCAAACAGAGGTTCCGCGATGAGCCCGCCCTCAGCTTCGGTTCGACGCGCACTCGTCACCGGCGCCAGTGGTGGCCTGGGCGGGGCGATCGCGCAGCGCCTGGCGCACGACGGCGCGCACATCATCGTGCATTCGAATCAGCGCCTTGACACCGCGCTCGCGCTTGCCGAGCGTCTGCGCGCCGCCGGGGGCAGCGCCGAAGCGGTTGCCTTCGATCTGACCGATCGTGCCGCCACCCAGGACGCGTGCGCCCGGCTGCTCGACGCCGGACCGGTGCAGATCCTCGTCAACAACGCCGGCACCCACGCCGACGCGCTGTTCCCGGCGCTGCGCGAGGACCAATGGCGCAGCGTCATCGACGTCTCGGTGAATGGCTTCTTTCATGTCACGCAGGCGCTGCTGATGGCGATGATCCGCACGCGCTGGGGCCGTGTCATCAACCTGTCGTCGGTGACTGCGTTGGCGGGCAACCGCGGCCAGGTCAACTACGCCGCCGCGAAAGGTGCGCTCAACAGTGCGACCAAGGCGCTCGCGCTCGAAGTGGCGAGCCGCGGCATCACGGTCAACGCGGTGGCACCGGGCATCATCGACTCGGGCATGGCGCAGGCGGCGTTCGACAGCGCCGCGATCAAGCGCCTGGTGCCGATGCAGCGCGCCGGCCGCGCCGACGAGGTGGCGGCGCTGGTGGCTTTCCTGGCGTCGGATGAAGCCGGCTACATCAGCGGGCAGGTGATCTCGATCAACGGCGCGATGGCCTGATCGCAGGCGCTGCCGATGCACCGCCGCGGCGAGCCAACCCCTACTCGCCGAGGTAGGCGGCGCGCACCTTGGGGTCGTTCAGGAGCGTCTTCGCATCGCCGCTCATCGTGATCTCGCCCGAGTCCATCACGTAGCCGCGCGTCGCGAGCTGCAGCGCGCGGCTTGCATTCTGCTCGACCAGCAGCACGGTGGTGCCGCGTTGGTGGATGTCGTCGACGACCTCGAAGATCTTGTCGACCATCAGCGGCGACAGCCCCATCGATGGTTCGTCGAGAAGCAGCACCTTGGGACGCGCCATCAGTGCGCGGCCCATCGCGAGCATCTGCTGCTCGCCGCCGCTCATCGTGCCGGCGAGCTGGCTGCGACGCTCCTTCAGGCGCGGGAAGATGCCGAACACCTTCTCGATGTCGGCACCGACCTCGCTGTCGTCGCGCACGAACGCCCCCATCTGCAGGTTCTCGGTGATCGTCATGCGGGCGAAGGTGCCGCGCCCTTCGGGCACCATCACCAGGCCCTGGCGCACCAGGTCCCACGGCCCCTGGCCGCGAATGCCGCGGCCAAGAAACTCGATCTCGCCGGCGGCCGCCGGCTGGGTGCCGGTGATCGCCTTCAGCGTGGTGGTCTTGCCGGCGCCATTGGCACCGATCAGGCTGACGAGTTCGCCTTCCAACACCTCGAACGAAACGCCCTTGACGGCCTGGATGCCGCCGTACGCGACCTTCAACCCGGTGATCTTCAACAGTGTGTTTGCCATCGTGTCTTGCTCTTGGCTAGTGGGCCTTGTGGTCAGCGCCCAGGTAGGCCTCGATGACCTTCGGATTCTTCTGGACCTCGGCCGGCGCGACCTCCGCGATCTGCTTGCCGTAGTCGAGCACGGTCACGCGGTCGCACAGCCCCATCACGAGCTTCACGTCATGCTCGATCAGCAAGATCGTGCGACCGTCCTTGCGGATCTGGTCGATCAGCTCGCGCAACACCACCTTCTCGGTCGCGTTCATGCCGGCGGCGGGCTCGTCGAGCGCAATCAGTTTCGGCTCGGTGGCCAGCGCGCGCGCGATCTCCAGGCGCCGCTGGTCGCCATAGCTCAGCGTGTGCGCCTTGTACTCGGCGTACTTGGCAATGCCGACATACTCGAGAAGCTCTTCCGAGTGCTTCTTGATCGCGGCCTCCTCGGCCTTGAAGCTGCTGGTACGAAATACCGCACCCACCAGCCCCGAGTGGGTGCGCACATGGCGCCCGACCATCACGTTCTCGAGCGCCGTCATGTCCGGAAACAGGCGGATGTTCTGGAACGTGCGCGCGATGCCGGCCTTCGCCACCTCGTGCACCGCGCTCGGCTTGTACGGCTTGCCGCCCAGCTCGAAGCTGCCCGAATCGGGCGCGTACAGGCCGGTCAGGACATTGAAGAACGTCGTCTTGCCGGCGCCTTTGGGGCCGATCAGACCGTAGACCTGACCCTTCTCGATCG
>JBDSBD010000338.1:0-2798 GCA_039921765.1 Burkholderiaceae bacterium | reverse complement strand
AGCTGCTCGAGAACATGCTGCGCACCGCCAACGGCCGCCTCACCGCGGCCGAGGCGCTCGGCCACCGCGAGTTCGTGCTGACAAGGCTGTTCGAGTCCGCTTGATGCGCCGCGCCCGGATCCTCGTCACCGAGTTCATGGACGAGCGCGCCGGCGCGCCGCTGCGCGACGTGCACGATGTGCTCGATGAACCAACGCTCGTCGACGATGCGGTGCGGCTGCATTCGGAGGCGGCTAGAGCCGACGCGAGCCGGCTGCCCGAACTTGCTGCTCACGCCGCACATCGCGGGCCTGTCGGCCGAATCGAACGAGCGGGGTCGTCGTTGATCGCGCAGCGCATGCTTGAGGTGCTGGCCTGATGGCGACGATCACGATGGGTGAGGCGCGCGAGGTCGCTGCAAGCGCTTTGCAGGCCGCGGGTGCGAACGCCGCGATGGCGCAGGCGACCGCGCGCGCGCTGGTGCTCGCCGAGGCGCAGGGGCTGGCCTCGCATGGCCTGAGCCGGGTCGCCCAGTACTGCAGCCATCTGCGCGTCGGGCGGGTCAATCCGAGTGCGGTGGCCACGGTCGTGGCAACCGGCCAGAGTGCGGCGCTGCGCGTCGATGCGCAGGAAGGGCTGGCGTTCCCGGCCTGCGATCTGGCGATCACGGAAGCGGTGCGGCGCGCGCGCGTGGCGGGCATCAGCGTGGCGGGCGTGTTCAACAGCCACCATGCGGGCGTGATCGTCGATCATCTGCGCGCCGTCGCCGAGGCCGGCATGGTCGGCCTGGGCTTTGCCAACTCGCCGGCGGCGATGCCGGCGGCAGGGGGCCGGCACCCGATCTTCGGCACCAACCCGGTGGCCGCGATCTTCCCGCGCCGCGCGCCGGGCGTGCCCTTGATGATCGATCTGAGCCTGTCCGAGGTGGCGCGCGGCAAGCTGATGGTCGCGGCCAAGGCGGGCCAGCCGATTCCGCTGGGCTGGGCGCTCGATGCCAGTGGCACGGCCACCACCGACCCTCGGGCCGGGATGGTGGGCTCGATGCTGCCGTTCGGCAGCGGTGCCGGAGCCGCCGGCAGTCCCAAGGGCGCGATGCTGGCACTGATGGTCGAGTTGCTGGTGAGCGCGCTGATCGGTGCGAATTTTGGTTTCGAGGCGTCTAGTTTTTTTGAAGTCGAAGGCAATCGGCCGCACATCGGCCAGGCCTTCATCGTGATCGATCCGCAGGCGCTGGCGGGCCGCGAGAACTTCCTCGATCGCATCGAGGTGCTGGTGCGCGAGATGCTCGTCGACGCGGGTGTGCGCCTGCCCGGTGCGCGGCGCGAGGCGCTGCTGCGGCGGGCCCAGGTCGAAGGGCTGACCGTGGCTGATGCCATGCTCGACGCCTTGCGGCAGGGCTAGCGCCGGCACGGGCTTGCACGGCGTGGCACGCCGTTGCGGGTGCGATTCGACGGGCCCGGTTCAGCCGGGCCGCTGGCCGCACACCGCGCAGCCCGCGGAGCGCGTGAGGCGCAACTCGCTCCACTCCATCGTGCGTGCGTCGAGCATCTGCAGCCGACCCGCGAGCGAGGTGCCGACGCCGGCGAGCAGCTTCAGCGCTTCGGCCGCCTGCATGCTGCCAATGATGCCGACCAGCGGTGCAAACACGCCCATCGTGGCGCAGCGCGCTTCCTCGACCGTGGCGTCGGGCGGGAACACGCAGGC
This sequence comes from Burkholderiaceae bacterium, assembly GCA_039921765.1. GTDB lineage: Bacteria > Pseudomonadota > Gammaproteobacteria > Burkholderiales > Burkholderiaceae_C > JBDSBD01. The sequence goes on along the minus strand of JBDSBD010000338.1, from coordinate 1,115 downwards.
GTAGCAGGGTTGCGCCGGGTCGCGCGTGTCGTAGACCGAGAGCTGGGCATCGAAGCCGAGCGCTGCGCCTGCCACCAGCGGCTTGCGCTGTGCGACGCAGGCCGCGTTGATGGCGTGGCGGGTCGCGAAGTTGTCGCTGCAATCAATCACGACATCGGCGCTCGAGGCCAACTCGGCGAAGCGCGCAGCATCGGCCCGCTCCTGCAGCGCGATCACCCGAACCTCGGGATTGATCGCGGCCATGCGGCGTGCCGCCGACGCCACCTTCGGCTGGCCGACGCTGTCGAGCTGGTGGGCGATCTGGCGCTGCAGGTTGGTCAGGTCCACCGTGTCGTCGTCGACCAGCGTGATCGTACCGACGCCGGCGGTCGCGAGATACAGCGCCACCGGCGAGCCCAGGCCGCCCGCGCCGATCACCAGCGCGTGCGCGGCCAGCAGGCGTTGCTGGCCTTCGATGCCGAGCTCGTCGAGCAGGATGTGGCGCGAATAGCGCAGCAACTGGTCGTCATTCATGCGTCACGCCCGTCTGGTCCATCGAAGTCTCGGCGGGCAGCCCCAGTGAGAACGCCCGCGCGGGCGGGCGTTCGACGCGCTGAGGTGTGCGATTCGTGGCGTCAGTTCGAGGTCTTGGCATCGGGCTTGCGCTCGACCGCCGTCTTGCTGGCCAGCACGGTCTTGCCCTTGAGCTGGTTCAGCGCCTGGATGAGCTGGAAGTCATCGGCCGACCCGTACTCGGGCGGCGGTTTCGGCGTGTTGTGCCGGGCCATGTCGTCGGCGAGCTTCTTGCGCGCTTCTTCGCGCGCCTTCTCGCGCGCATCGTCCTTGACCTCGGCGCCCTGACCGCTCTCCAGGTGCTTGTCGAGGTCGGCCTCACGCGTGCGCAATGCCGCGAACAGGTTGCCCTCGGCGGTTTCGTCGAGCATCACGTCGGGCACGATGCCCTTGGCCTGGATCGATGCGCCACTCGGCGTGTAGTAGCGCGCCGTCGTGATTTTCAGCGCGGTCTCGGGCGAGAGCTGGCGCACGGTTTGCACCGAGCCCTTGCCGAAAGTCTGCGCACCCATCAGGGTGGCGCGCTTGTGGTCTTGAAGCGCGCCGGCCACGATCTCGCTGGC
>JBDSBD010000337.1:0-2586 GCA_039921765.1 Burkholderiaceae bacterium | reverse complement strand
GCTGCTCGACCTTGCCTGCCTGCTGGCTCTTTACCGTCTCGGGGCGGGCCTGCAGGATGTAGAGCTTGCCGTCGGAGCCGTCCTTGCCCCATTCGATGTCCATCGGCCGGCCGTAGTGCTGCTCGATCGTGAGCGCGTAGCCGGCCAGCTCGGCCACATCGGCGTCGCTGAGCGAGTAGCGGTTGCGCAGCTCATGCGCGGTGTCCACGGTCTTGACCAGCTGGCCGTTCGCGGCCTTTTCCTGTGCGCTCGCGAACTCCATCTTGATCAGCTTGGAGCCCAGGTTGCGGCGGATGATGGAGCGCTTGCCGGCGCGCAGCGCGGGCTTGTGGACGTAGAACTCGTCCGGGTTCACGGCGCCCTGCACCACCGTCTCGCCCAGGCCGTAACTCGAGGTGATGAATACCACGTCGGCAAACCCGCTCTCGGTGTCGATCGTGAACATCACCCCGGCCGCGCCGAGGTCGGAGCGCACCATGCGTTGCACGCCCGCCGACAGCGCCACGTCGGCATGCGTGAAGCCCTTGTGGACCCGGTAGCTGATTGCGCGATCGTTGTAGAGACTGGCGAACACCTCCTTCATCTTGGCCAGCACGTCGGTGATGCCGACCACGTTCAGGAAGGTCTCCTGCTGGCCCGCGAACGAGGCGTCGGGCAGGTCTTCGGCGGTGGCCGACGAGCGCACCGCGAACGACGCCTGCGGGCTCCCACCTTGCTTGGGGTCGGTCAGAGCCGCGAACGCACTGCGGATCGCCGCCTCGAGCGCCGGCGGAAACGGCGTGGCCTCGATCCAGTGCCGGATCTCCGCGCCGGCCAGCGCGAGCGCGCGCACATCGTCGATATCGAGAGGGCTCAGGCGAGCGTCGATGCGCGCCGCCAACCCCTCATGGCGCAGAAACTCGCGAAAGGCGTGCGCGGTGGTTGCAAAGCCGCCAGGTACCCGCACGCCCGAGGCCGCGAGCTGGCTGATCATTTCGCCGAGCGAGGCGTTCTTGCCGCCCACCGACTCGACATCGGTCATCCTTAAATGTTCGAGCGGGGCGACCAGTGCAGTCGCCAAGTGGCTGTTGGACATGAGGGAACTCCGTGATGTTGAAAAACTGTGGCGTCCCGACTCCATGCCAGCAGGCCCGAGCGTGGCTCCAGGGCAGCAGCGATCCGAGCGCGCGCGCGGCGTGGCAAGGGCGGCGCCTGGACAATTGCGGGGGTCATCGGGAAGGCGGGAGGATACTGTCGACCATTTTACGGGCGAACTGCCTATCATCGCGGCCAGTCGATTGCCGCAGCCCAACCCTCATCCATGACCCAATCCACCGTCTTTTTTGTCTCCGACGGCACCGGCATCACCGCCGAAACCTTCGGCCACTCGATCCTGTCGCAATTCACCGTGAAGGCGCGCTACCTGCGCCGGCCTTTCGTCGACACCGCCGACAAGGCGCACCACGTGCTGCGCGAGATCAACCACATCGTCGAGACCGAGGGCCGCAAACCGATCGTTTTCATCACGCTGGTGAACCCCGAGATCCTGGCGATCGTCAAGAGCGGCTCGAAGGGGTTGGTTCTGGACATGTTCAACACCTTCATCGAGCCGCTCGAAGCCGAGTTCGGCATCACCTCGAACCACCGCATCGGACGTTTCGCCGACATCTCCAAGAGCCAGGAGTACACCGACCGCATCGAGGCGATCAACTTCTCGTTGACGCACGACGACGGCCAGTCGGCCAAGAACCTCGCGCAGGCTGACGTGATCCTGGTCGGCGTGAGCCGCAGCGGCAAGACGCCGACCTCGCTGTACCTGGCGATGCAGCACGGCATCAAGGCCGCCAACTACCCGCTGATTCCGGAAGACTTCGAGCGCGGTGAATTGCCCTCGACCCTGGCACCGTATCGCAAGAAGTGCTTCGGCCTGACCATCGACCCGGAGCGACTCAGCCACATCCGCAACGAACGCCGCCCCGGCAGCAAGTACGCCGCGATCGCGAACTGCCGCAGCGAGATCCGCGAAGCCGAGGCGATGATGCGGCGCGAGGGCATCGAGTGGCTGTCGTCGACCCACAAATCGATCGAGGAGATCGCCACCACCATCCTGCGCGACCTGCGGCCGGATCGGTTGACGTACTGAATCAACCTCGGGCGAGGCGCTGCCGAACCGACTCGTAGCAACACACCGCGGCCGCGGCGGCGACGTTGAGCGATTCCTCACCGCCGGGCTGCGGGATGCGCAGCGTGTCGGAGCAGCGTCGCAGCAGCGCGGCCGACACGCCCTGCCCTTCGTGGCCCAGCAGCCAGGCGCACGGCCAGGGCAGCACCGTGTCGTGGAGCGCGCGCTCCGCATGCGAGCTGGTGGCCAGCAGGGGCATCTCGAGTTCGGCCAGCGCGGCTTCGTCCGCGCCTTCGACCAGGCGCAGCGCGAAATGCGCGCCCATCCCGGCACGCAGGACCTTGCACGACCACAATGCGGCCGTGCCCTTGATCGCAACGATCTGGGTGAAACCGAGCGCGGCTGCACTGCGCAGGATCGTGCCGACGTTGCCGGCGTCCTGCACCCGATCCAGCACCACGCTGGGCTCGCGTGGCGCGATCGCG
>JBDSBD010000336.1:0-8199 GCA_039921765.1 Burkholderiaceae bacterium | reverse complement strand
GTGCGCACATGGCGCCCGACCATCACGTTCTCGAGCGCCGTCATGTCCGGAAACAGGCGGATGTTCTGTAACGTGCGCGCGATGCCGGCCTTCGCCACCTCGTGCACCGCGCTCGGCTTGTACGGCTTGCCACCCAGCTCGAAGCTGCCCGAATCGGGCGCGTACAGGCCGGTCAGGACGTTGAAGAACGTCGTCTTGCCGGCGCCGTTGGGGCCGATCAGACCGTAGACCTGACCCTTCTCGATCGAGATGCCCACGTCGGAGAGTGCCTGCAGTCCGCCAAAGCGCTTGGACACGCCGGCCACCTTCAGGATGATCTCGCTCATGCGGCGCCTCCTTCCTTGCCGACCGGCGAGGGTGCCGCCTTGCCATGCTCGGGCGAAGGCCACAGCCCGCGCGGGCGCGCCAGCATGATGCCGATCATGGCCAGTGCCACCAGCAACTGGCGCAGGATCGAGGCATCGAGCCGCCAGCCGGTCATCGCCTGCAGCGGACCCGCGACATAGCGCAACACCTCCGGCAGTGCTGCCAGCAGCACCGCGCCGACGATCACGCCCGGCAGGTGCCCCAGGCCGCCCAGCACGACCATGGCGACGATCATGATCGATTCCTGCAGCGTGAACGACTCGGGCGAGATGAAGCCCTGGAAGCTCGCGAACAGCACGCCCGAGAGACCCCCGAAGGTGGCTCCCATGCCGAAGGCGAGCAGCTTCATGTTGCGTGTGTTGATGCCCATCGCCTTGGCCGCGACCTCGTCCTCGCGAATCGCCATCCAGGCCCGGCCGATGCGGCTGCGCTCGAGCCGGTAGCAGACGAACACGCTGAAGATCACCATCACCAGGAACAGGTAGTAGTGATTGGTGACGGCCGGGAATTCGAATCCGAGGACCTGATGCGACTTGCCCAGGTCGTAGCCGAAGATGTTGAATGCATCGACCGCGGTGAGCCCCTTGGGCCCGTTGGTGACGTTGATCGGCGCATCGAGGTTGTTCAGGAACACCCGCACGATCTCGCCGAAGCCGAGTGTCACGATCGCCAGGTAGTCACCACGCAGCTTGAGCGTCGGCGCACCGAGCACCATGCCGATGACCCCGGCAAGCAGTGCCCCGATCGGCAGCGCGGCCCACCACGGCAGGTGCAACCCGTTCGGGAACAACGCCTGGATCGCCGGAAACACGTCGGTCAGGTGCGGCGACGCGAGCAGCCCGAACAGATAGGCGCCAACCGCGTAGAACGCGACATAGCCGAGGTCGAGCAGGCCGGCGTAGCCGACCACGATGTTCAGGCCGAGCGCGAGCAGCACGTACAACAGCGCGAAGTCGAGGATGCGCACCCAGGCATTGCCAAAGGATTGCGCAAACAGCGGAAGCAGCAGCAGCAGCACGCCCCCGACGATATAGATGGCGAGCTTGTTCTTCTGGATCATCATGGTGCTGTCCTCCTCACGCCCGGTCCGCGACACGCTCGCCCAGCAGGCCTTGCGGTCGCAGGGTCAGCACGAGGATCAGCACGATGAAGGCGAAGATGTCCTGGTAGTTGCTGCCCAGCAGGCCCCCGGTGATGTCGCCGATGTAGCCCGCGCCGAGCGCTTCGATCAGCCCGAGCGCGACGCCACCCACCATCGCGCCGGCGAGGTTGCCGATGCCGCCGAACACCGCCGCGGTAAACGCCTTCAGCCCCGGCAGGAAACCCATCGTGTGCTGCACCGAACCGTAGTTGGCCGCGTACATCACCCCGGCCAGCGCTGCGAGCGCCGCGCCGATCACGAAAGTGGCCGAGATCACGGTGTCGGGTCGCACGCCCATCAGCGCGGCAACACGCGGATTCTCGGAGGTGGCGCGCATCGCCCGTCCGAGCTTGGTCTTGTTGACGAGGTACATCAGCCCCGACAACGAGACCGCGGTGACGACCAGGATCATGATCTGCACGTTGTTGATCACCGCCCCGCCGATGTGGTGCGGCTCACCCGGCAGCAGGATCGGATAGGCCTTGTAGGTCGGCTTCCAGATGATCATCGCGAGCGTTTGCAGCAGCAGGCTCATGCCCATCGCGGTGATCAACGGGGCGAGCCGCGGCGCGTTGCGCAGCGGCCGGTAGGCGAGCTTCTCGACCACATAGTTCAGCACCGTGCAGACCACGATCGCCGCCATCAGCGAGACCAGCAGCAGCGCCCACCCGGGCCAGCCCAGGTCGGCCATCGCGGTGACGACGGTCCAGCTCGTCAGCGCCCCCACCATCAGGATCTCGCCGTGCGCGAAGTTGATCAGGTTGATGATGCCGTACACCATCGTGTAGCCGAGCGCGATCAGCGCGTACACGCTACCGAGCACCAGCCCGTTGATGATCTGCTGGATGAAGGTATCCATCTGGGTTTCACTCTCCTGCGTTGTGGGCTCCGCTCGGGGGTCAATCCCGGTCGCGGAACATCCGCGCGGCTTGTGGCCTGCGGTCAATCATCCAGTCGACAAATCCGGCCTCGGCGTGTGGCACGGACGGCACCGGTACCCCCGGGAGCCCGGGCGCAGCGAATTCTAGAGGCGCTTTTCGCCCTTTCCGACCCTCGGTTTCCCGGTTACGCAAAACGCGAAGTCGGTTCAGGCAAACCATCCCGAGCGCGCCGACAACACGTTCATCAGTCCGGCTTGCGCTCCGTCTGCTGGTCGAGCCGGCGCAGCTCGCGCAGCTTTTCGGCGATGCGGATCTCGAGACCGCGCTCGACCGGCGCGTAGAAATGCGGCGTCGCCGCAAGGTCGTCGGGCCAGTAGACTTCGCCGGCCGCGTAGCCGCCGGCTTCATCGTGCGCGTAGCGGTAGCCGTGCCCGTAGTCCAGACCCTTCATCAGCGCGGTCGGCGCATTGCGCAGGCGCAGCGGCACGGCGCGCGTGCCGTCCTGCTTGACGAAGGCGCGCGCGGCGCTGTAGGCCTTGTAGATCGCGTTGCTCTTGGGCGCCACCGCCAGGTACACGACAGCCTGCGCCAATGCCAGTTCGCCCTCGGGCAAGCCCAGGCGCTCGTAGGTCTCGGCCGCGTCGAGCGCCAGGCGCAGCGCGCGCGGGTCGGCCAGGCCGATGTCCTCGCTGGCGATGCGCACGAGGCGGCGCGCGCAATAGCGCGGATCGACGCCGCCATCGAGCATGCGCACGAACCAGTACAGCGCGGCATCCGGATCGCTGCCGCGCACGGCCTTGTGCAGGGCCGAGATCGTGTCGTAGAACTGCTCACCGCCCTTGTCGTAGCGACGCAGCTGCTCGCCCAGGGCGTGCTCGAGCATGGGCTCGTCGATGACGTTGGGGTCGCTCCCGTGCGCGCCGAGCAGATCGCCCGAGGTCGCCATGCCGACCAGGTTCTCGTAGGCATTGAGCAGGCGCCGCGCATCGCCGTCGGCGTAGCCGATCAGGCGCTCACGCGCCGCACTGCTCAGCTCGGGCGCGGCCAGCAGCGCGCGCGCGCGCGCCAGCAACTCGGCCAGATCGGCGGCCTCGAGCGGCTTGAGCACATGCACGGTGGCGCGCGACAGCAGCGCCGAGTTGACCTCGAACGACGGGTTCTCGGTGGTTGCACCGATGAAGGTGAACAGTCCCGACTCAACGTGCGGCAGGAACGCGTCCTGCTGTGATTTGTTGAAGCGGTGCACCTCGTCGACGAACAGCACCGTGCGCCGGCCACCGGAGCGCGCGAGCTGGGCGCGCTCGACCGCATCGCGACTGTCCTTCACGCCGCCGAGCACCGCCGACATCGCGATGAACTGAGCATCGAAGGCGTTCGCCACCAGACGCGCCAGCGTGGTCTTGCCCACGCCGGGCGGGCCCCACAGGATCATCGAGTGGAGCCGGCCCGATTCGAACGCGGTGCGCAGCGGCTTGCCCGGGCCCAGTAGTTGCTGCTGGCCAATCACTTCGGCCAGCGTCGCCGGACGCAGCCGCTCGGCCAGCGGCGCCAGCACGGCATCTTCGAGCGGCAGCGGCAACGAATCCGAGGCCATGCGCGGCGCGCTAGAGCCTGTTAACGCTATCGGAGGGCTCGCGCCGGGCCGCCACAGGCCGCAGGACTGGGCGCGAACGAGGCCGCGTGCCTTCGGCACGCAACGAGTGAGCAACAACGCCCTGAGGCCTGCGGCAGCTCGGCCCGAAGGGTGATCTCATCAAACAGGCGCCAGCCGCGTTGCAAATCCTCGCCATAGCAGCGGCTGTGGCTGCGGCCGAGCCAAGCGTAGCGCAGGCTGCGCCTGCTGTGGCCTTGCTGGCGCCTGTTGGGTGAGTCACGCGAACCCTCCGATAGCGTTAACAGACCCTAGGCCGCCCCTCAGGACTGGCCCATCTGCAAGGTCTTGAGCAACAGGCTCTTCGCCGTGTTCATGACCTCGATGTTGTTCTGGTACGAACGCGAGGCCGAAATCATGTTGACCATCTCCTCGACCGCGTTGACGTTGCTGTAGGTCACGTAGCCCTCGGCGTCGGCACTCGGGCTCTTCGGGTCGTGCACGCGTCGCCCGGGGCTCTGGTCCTCGCTGATGGTGCTGACGCGCACCCCGGCGGCCGTCGGGTCGTTGGCGGTCGCGCCCATCAGCTGGGTCTCGAACGTGACCTGACGCGCCTTGTAGGCCTTGCCGTCGGGGCCGGCCACGGTGTCGGCGTTCGCCAGGTTGCTGGCGACCACATTCAGGCGCTGGCTCTGTGCGCTGGCCGCACTGCCCGAGACGTTGAAGATGTTGAGCATCGACATGTATCGCTCCTTGTTGATGTGTCAGTGCGCCCGGCGACTTACTGCCCGGTGATCGCGCTGAGTTGCATGCGCACGTTGGCGTTGATGAAGCGCAGCGTGGCCTCGTACTTCACGGAGTTGTCGGCAAAGCTCGCCCGTTCGCGGTCCATGTCGACCGTGTTGCGGTCCAGGTTGGTCTGGCTCGGCGTCGCGTACACGAGGTTGTCGGCGACCGCCGCTGCCGCACTGCTGCTGACCGAGCCGGATTGGGCACCGATGTGCCCGGCCTGGGTGGCCACGAGTGCGTCGCCGGGCCGCAGGCTGCCGGTCGCCTCGCGCAGGGTCTGCGCGAAGTTCAGGTCGCGGGCCACGTAGCCCGGCGTGTCGGCATTGGCAATGTTGCTGGCGATCAGGCGCTGGCGCTCCGCACGCAACGTGAGTGCCTGGGCCTGGAAGTCGAGCGTGTTGCTGATTCGATTGAACATGGCGCCCTCACAGCTGCCGGGTCGGGCCCAAAGGCCTGAACCTCGGGGTGATGTGGCCGGATTGTGGAGAGCCGCTTCCAAAACATAAGCGCGAACAGAGCCCGGAAGTCCTGCCATTTCGCGGCGCCGGCCCGGCCCCGGTGGCCCTACATTGCGAGCCATGGACAAGCCCTTCGCTCGCGCCTTCGCCCGGTTGCCTCGGGCACTCCCTTCCGATTCGATCACCGCATGGGTGGTCGCCCGCGCGGCGCGCGGCGCGCGTCGGATGCGGTCGTGCCTGGCCTTGTCGCTGGCACAGCCCGCGCGATCGCTGCTGCCGGCGCTGATGCTTGCCGCACCGTTCGCGCTGGCCCAGCCGGCGCCCGCCAGCACCGAGCTCAATGGCGGAATCGAACAACAGGTTCGCGAGCTCGCCCTCGGCGGCGCACAGGCACGTACCGAGCCTGGCGCCCAGGCTGGAGAACCCGACCGGCCGCGCGTCGAAGTGGTCATCGGCGCACTCGACCCGCGCCTGCACCTCGCACCCTGCCAGCACGTGCAACCCTATCTGCCCGAAGGCATGCGCATGTGGGGCCGCACCCGGGTCGGCGTGCGCTGCCTGGAGGGCCCGACGAAGTGGAACATCTATCTGCCGGTCACCGTGAAGGTGTTCGGCCGCGCTCTGGTGGCCACCGGCGCGCTGTCAGTGGGCAGCGTGCTCACGCCCCGCGACCTGACTCAAGCCGAGGTCGATCTGGCCGAAGACGGTTCGCCCGCGGTGGTCGATGCCGACTTCGCCGTCGGCCGCGCGCTGGCCCGCACGCTCAAGGCCGGCGAGAGCCTGCGCCAGTCGCAGCTCATACCACGCCAGTGGTTCTCGGCCGGCGACACGGTGACCGTGCTGGCACAGGGCCCGGGGTTCAGCGTCGCCAGTGAAGGCCGGGCCCTGACCAACGGCTATGAGGGCCAGCCCGCGCGGGTACGCACCGAAAGCGGGCGCGTGCTGACCGGCCAGCCGGTGGCCGAGCGGCGGCTGGAGCTGGCGTTGTGAAATCGGGAACGACTCCCCACGGCACCGCAGAAAGGCCTAAAGTCGCCCCGACCCGGGCCGATATCGAGTGCATATCGAATGGTCGAGGCCCGTGTCTCGCCCTCAGGAGAGCACCATGAAAGTCGGCAATACACCAGAAGTAGCCGCGGCGCTTGCGTCCACGCATCCCGCGGCGGCACCCCATGAGAAGGCCAAGGCCGCTGCTTCGAGCGCCATTCCATCGAGCGCCGACCCGAGCGCCACGCTCGAGTTGTCGGGTGCGGCCTCGACCTTGCTTGCCGGCGGCACGCCGGCCGAGTTCGATGCCGAGAAGGTGGCGCGGATCTCGAAGGCGATCGAGAACGGCAGCTACCGGATCGATGCGGGCGTGATTGCCGACAAGCTGATCGGCAACGCGCAGGAATTGCTCGCCAAGGTTCAGCCCTGATGCGGACGACGACGCGGCGCCGCGGGTGACCGCCGACGCCCTCATCCCGACCCCAAGTTCTCGACCCCCCTCTCCTACCGAGCGAGCCGCCCGTTGATGCACACACCGGTTCCACCCTTTGCACAACCCCGTGACGACCTGACGTTGGAGAGCCTTCTGGCCGACGTCGAGCAGCGCCTGACCGCGCTCGGCGAGGCACTGCTCGAACGCGACAGCGCGCGCATCGAGCTGCACGCCACCGAACTGCACTCTGCGCTGGCGAAGGCCGTGGACCACTTCACCCGCGCCGCCCGTGGCGGCAGCGTGCCCTTCGCACTGCGCCATCGGCTCGCCAGCGCGAGCGGCCAGGTCGCGGCGCAGCGCGAAACACTGGCACGCGCCACCGCGGCACTCGATCGCGCCATCGATGTGCTGCTGCCACGCGACGGCGCAAGCGTCTATTCGACGCTGGGCAACGCCGACCGCAACACCCACAGCGGCCTGCTCCAGGCCTGAGCCGTACGAACGACGCGTTCCTGAAATTGCGCAGGGCCGGTGGCTCGAACCCAGGCCATCGCTGCCGAACGGCGCAGGCGCCTCGCTGCATCCCGTGCTGTCGTCGCAACGCGGCAGACCGCTTCAAGCCCGACGTCGGCGCCGCTCGCGAGCTAGGGACGCACCCGGTCGATCTGCAGCGCAACCTGTGATGCGCCGGTCTTCACCGTGGCGCTGACACCGAACAGATCACCGGAGGCCGGCGTCGCATCGCCGCTGCGCGAGATGCGCGCCTCGATCTGAACTTCGGTGGCACCCGACAGCCGAGCCTGAGGGCTGATCGCGAGCGAGTCGTCGAGTCGAAAGTGCAGCGGCAGATCGGCCACGCGGGCGCGCTGCACCGCCAGCGGCATGCGGCTGCCGCCGATCGGCCGTGCGAACACGAACACCACGTCGGTGGGCTGCACCTTGCCGAGCAACTGCGGCGCGAGCGTGACGTGGCCGCTGACAGCGGCGCCGCCCATCACGCTGCGCGATGCGAATGGCCGCGAGGAGACAGGCTTGTCGGCCGACGCCACATTGACCGCGGCTGGCCCCTGGCTGGCCATGGACGGGCCGATCTCGGCCAGCTTCGCGCGCAGCCATTTCGATTCCTCGGAATTCGGCGGCACCTGGGCCAGCAGGCGTTGCCAGTGCTGCGCAGCCTCGGCGAAATCCTTGCGCTGGTACGCCGCAGTGGCGGCGAGCATCAGCGCCACCGGATTGTCCGGATCGAGCCGCAGGGCGGCGCGGGCAAGCTCGAGCGGTCGTCCGTCGAGCTGGCTGCCGGCCTGTGCGGCGAGCGAGTCGGCGTACTCGGCGAGCAGCACCGGATCGCGATCCAGAGTCTCGCCAATGCGGCCGAAGGCGGCTTCAGCCTCGGCGTAGCGGCCGAGCGCGTGGTAAGCGCGCGCCAGGATCGCCCAGCCCTTCGGGTCCGGGTGCTCCGCAAGCCGGGCCGCCAGCCCGGCGACCTTCTGGTCGATCTCGGCCGGCGTCGGCGCGCGAGCCACGCTGGCGACCGCCGGCGCCGCCTGCGGCAG
>JBDSBD010000335.1:0-3512 GCA_039921765.1 Burkholderiaceae bacterium | reverse complement strand
CATCGACGCGTGTCGTCAGCACCTCTTCGATGACGTCGGCGGTGCGCACGCCGAGGTTTTGCTCGACCCTGGGCGTGACCGACACCTGGCCCGGCTCGGCCCCGCCCTCGGCGTAGACCGGCACCAGCATCATGTCCATGAACGGCGATTTGCCGGGCCTGTCGAAGCGCTGGCCCGGCACAATCGGGTCGTGCCAGTACAGCACCGTCTTGCCGGTGCCCGGGTCCACGTCGCCGGCCTGCAGCGCCGCGGCGACCGCCGCCGGCGGCGCCGCGCGATCCTGGCCGGTGCGGTGCTGCAGGCCGAGGGTGTACAGGCAGTAGCCTGCGGCGGCAAGGACGGCGGCAGCGACCAGCCCGCTCGTGAGGTGTTTGAGTTTCATGATTCGTTCCTCAGGGGCGAGCCGCTGCAGCGCCGGAGCCGGCGGGCATCAGGAATTCGAGTTGCGCCCACAGGCGGGCCGTCTCCATCTCGAGGCGGATGCGCTCGATGCGCGTGTCGATCTCGTTGCGGCGCGCCTCGAGCACCGACGCCAGCGTTCCGCCGCCGCCGCGATAGGCGGACAAGGTCGCCTGGGTGCGCTCGCCGGCGAGCGGCAGCAAGGCCTTGTCGTAGTGGCGCAGGCGCTCGCGGTTGCTCTGCCATTCCTGCAGCATCACCTTGGCTTCGGCCACCTGCGCGCGCGTGACCTCTTCGCGCTCGGCTTGCAGCCGCTCGACCACGGCCTGCTTCGCAGCGATCTCACGGTCCTGGCGGTTGGCCCGATCCCATCGCAAAGGCACCGAGACGTTGACCGAGATCATGTTCGAGTAGGCCGGGCCGCGCTGGTCGAACATCAGCTCGACGCTCCAGTCCGGCCGCGCACTCATGCGCGCAACTTGCGCTTCGGCCTGCGCAACCTGTTCCTGCTTTTCCATCACCACGAGCTGCGGGTGGTGGGTGAACTGCGCCTCGAGATCGGCTGGCTGCAGGCGCACCCGGTCGATCACCGGCAGGTCACCGAGCGGTGCGGCCGCGGCGTCGCCGACCCAGCGTGCGAGCTGGATCGTCGCGCTGTCCACCTGGCGCCGCGCCTGGGCGATGCGGTCGTCGATCTGCGCCAGCGCGGAGCGCGCCTCGAACACATCCGCCTGCGAACCGCGCGCGCCGCGGTACGCCGCCTCGGCCGCATCGATCTGCAGGCGGGCCTCGTCGCGCTGGCGCGCCAGCATCTCGAGCACGCGCTCCCGGTAGTGGCGGTCCAGCCAGGCCCGTGCGGTGTCGCGTTGCAAGTTGGCCAGCGCCAGACGACGGCCGGCTTGCTCCGCCTCGGCCTGTCGCTCGAAACGCGCCGCGCGCGCCGTGCGCGTGGTTTCGCGCGTGAACTGCTGCATCACGCCGACCGAACGCGCCGTCATGAAGTCGCTCGTCAGGCTGAACCGGTCGGCGCCGCTCAACGGCAGGTTGTTGATGCCGGCCTTCAGCACCGGGTCGGGGAGTTGGCCGGCGGCGATGGCGAGGTCGCGCGCGGCCGCCGCGGCTGCGTCCTGCGCCACGAGCTGGCGCGAGCGATCCTGTGCGGTTTGCAACGCCCGATCGAGCGTCAGGACGGGCTGGGCCTGGCTCGCCAGGCCCAGCAACGCCGAGCCCGCACCCAGGGCCAGCACGCAGGCCCAATGTCGGGCGCAGCGCCGGTGGCGCAGCCCGCGTTGAAATGAAGCAGTGAACATGAGATCTCCAGAAACCGTGGCCAGGGGTCGGCTCGGTCGGCACGCGCAGGCAAGGCCAGCGGCGCGAACGAACGAACGAGCGCGAGCTTGTGCGCCGAGCCGACCCGTGGGGCCGTCAGCGCAAGGTCGTCTGGGGAATCAGATTCGGAAGCAGCAGTGCAGGATGGCGTGCGGCGGTGAGGACGCGGCACGTGCACGGGTTCGATCCGCGGCAGCGGCGGCGCGCGGCGCCATCAGCGGCTCGGGCGCCGCAGTCATGACGTAGAGCGCGTTCAGCAGCGCCGCCGGCACGGTCAGGCTCGCGGACTGACCGCTTTGATCACCATGGCGGCAGTGTTCGGCGCACAGGTTGGCCGACGGATCGTCCATCGCCTCGGCCATGTCCGCGCAGGCCACCGCCTGGCGCTCGAGCGCGGCACGGATGGGGTCGTTCGAGACGATGCCCAAGCGATCAACCGGCGCCATCGCCACCGCCATGCCCACCGTCGTTGCGTCGGGCGGCAGCGTCGTACATGCATGCGCTGAAATCGCGATCTGCGCGAACAGCACGACACCGACGAGTGCGCGGCAAATCAATCGCAGGAATCGCAGGGACATGGTGGCGAAAGTTTAGCAATGAAGCGGCCGGTCCTTCGCGCGCCGATGGCAATGACCCCTCTCGCGATCCCCGCCACTCGCCGGCGCCCGCGTCTACACGGGAGGGTGCGCCTCCGCGCGCGCGCGCCCCGATCCCCTCAGGCGCAGCGCATTCGAGATCACCGACACCGAGCTCAGGCTCATCGCCAGCGCCGCGATCATCGGCGACAGCAGCCAGCCGGTGAGCGGGAACAGCACGCCCGCGGCCAGCGGCACGCCCAGCGAGTTGTAGATGAACGCGAAGCCGAGGTTCTGCTTCATGTTCCTGATGGTGTCCTCGGAGATGGTGCGGGCGTGGGCGATGCCGCGCAGATCGCCCTTCACCAGGGTGACCTGGGCGCTGTTCATCGCCACGTCGGTGCCGGTGCCCATCGCCACGCCCACGTCGGCCTTGGCGAGCGCCGGTGCGTCGTTGATGCCGTCGCCGGCCATCGCGACGATGCGGCCCTCGCGCTGCAGCTTGTCCACCAGCGCCAGCTTGTCGGCGGGCTTGACCTCGCCGTGCACCTCGTCGATGCCGAGCCGGGCCGCCACCGCCTTGGCGGTGGTCAGGCCGTCTCCAGTGGCCATGATCACGCGCATGCCCGACGACCGCAGGGTGTTCAGCGCCTCGGCGGAGCCGGCCTTGATCGGATCGGAAACGGCGAGCAGGCCGGCCAGCCGACCCTCGACCGCCAGATGCATCACGCTCGCCCCTTCGGCGCGCAGCGCCTCGGCCTGCGACGTCAGAGCCTCGATGGCCACGCCCGACTGGGCCATCAGCGCGGTATTGCCCAGTGCCAACGACTTGCCGCCGACCTGTCCGTGCACGCCGATGCCGCTGCTGGACTCGAAGCCCTCCACCTTGTCGAGCACGAACCCGCGCTCGCGCGCCGCCTTCACGATCGCATCGGCCAGCGGGTGCTCGCTGCCTTGATCGAGACTGGCCGCCAGGCGCAGCACCTCGTCCTCGGTGAAGCCGTTTGCTGTGATGACGCGATCGAAGTGCGGCCTGCCCTCGGTCAGGGTCCCGGTCTTGTCGACGATCAGCGTGTCGACCTTGCGGAAGTTCTCGATCGCGGCCGCGTCGCGAAACAGCACCCCCTGCGTGGCGGCCTTGCCGGTGGCGACCATGATCGACATCGGCGTGGCCATGCCGAGGGCACACGGGCACGCGATGATGAGCAC
>JBDSBD010000334.1:0-4414 GCA_039921765.1 Burkholderiaceae bacterium | reverse complement strand
CGGTTGCCGGCTTCCATGATCCCGGGGCCGCCGCCGGTGACGACGAAGATCGGCTTTTCGAGCGACGCCGAGCGGCGCGTCACGATCGCCGCGAAGCGACGTGCCTCGTCGTAGTAGCGCGACATCGCGACGCGCGTCTGCGCGATCTTCAGCGCCGTCGCGTCGCCCTTGTCGCGTGCCGCGGCCAGCTCCAGCTCGGCAACTTCCGGCGCGACGATCCGGGCGCTGCCGAAGAAGACGATCGTCGCCTCCACGCCCTGTTCGTCCTGCACCAGCTCGGGCTTGAGCAGTTCGAGCTGCAGGCGGATCGGGCGCAGCTCCTCGCGCAGGAGGAAGTCGACGTCGGTGAAGGCGAGCCGATAGGCGCTCTCGGGCCCTTCATAGCGGGCGCTCGGACTGACGACTTCCTTTTCGGCGTCTTCTTGCGCGGTCGGGAAGGTGCGCACCGCGGCGGCGCTGGGCTTGTCCATCGCCGGCTAGCTTACGGCAACCCCGCCCTTTGCCGGAGCGCCGGGGCGTGCGATAGGTCCGCTAGCATGGTCGGAAGACCGGACAGGAGCCCAACTTGATCCATTGCGTATTGCACGATGCCGGCGACACCGTCGCCGTGGTGGTGGTCGAGGGCGTTACCGCCGGCACGCCGATGACCGGCTGGGTGATGGACGACGACCGGACGATCGCCCTCGAGGCGCGCCAGGACATTCCGATCGGCCACAAGGTCGCGCTGAAGGACATGGCCCCTGGAGACACCGTCGTCAAGTACGGCATCGACATGGGCAAGGTGGTCGCACCGATCCGTCGCGGCGAGCACGCACACGTCCACAACATCAAGACCAAACGCTGGTAGGAGGGACTCCATGTCCGTCGTCTCGAAAGACACCACCTTCCTCGGCTATCGGCGCGAGAACGGCCGCGTCGGCGTGCGCAACCACGTCATCGTGCTGCCGCTCGACGACCTGTCGAATGCCGCCGCCGAGGCGGTGGCGCACAACATCAAGGGTGCGCTGGCCATCCCGCATCCCTACGGTAGGCTGCAGTTCGGCGCCGACCTCGATTTGCACTTCCGCACACTGATCGGTGCCGGCTCCAATCCGAACGTCGCGGCCGTCGTCGTGATCGGCATCGAGGACGGCTGGACCAAGAAGGTCGTCGACGGCATCGCGAAGACCGGCAAGCCGGTGGTCGGCTTCGGCATCGAGCGCCATGGCGATCACGACACCATCATGCGGGCCTCGAAGGCAGCGCGTGAATACGTGCAGTGGGCGAGCGAGAAGCAGCGCGAGGCCTGCCCGATCGGCGAGCTGTGGGTCTCGACCAAGTGCGGCGAGAGCGACACCACGTCGGGTTGCGGCTCCAACCCCGCGGTCGGCAACGTGTTCGACAAACTCTATCCGCTGGGCAACACCTTGTGCTTTGGTGAGACGACCGAGATCACCGGCGGCGAGCAGATCGTCGCGGCGCGCTGCGCCAACGATCAGGTGCGCGAGCGCTTCATGTTCATGTTCAACCGCTACCAGGATCTCATCGAGCGCCACAAGACCAGCGATCTGTCCGACTCGCAGCCCACGAAGGGCAACATCGAGGGTGGCCTGACCACCATCGAGGAGAAGGCGTTGGGCAATATCCAGAAGATCGGCAAGAAGTGCACGGTCGACGGCGTGCTCGACAAGGCCGAGGCGCCCACCCATGCGGGGCTCTGGTTCATGGACTCGAGCAGTGCCGCCGCCGAGATGGTGACCTTGTGTGCCGCCTCGGGCTTTGCGGTGCATCTGTTCCCCACCGGCCAGGGCAATGTGATCGGCAACCCGATCCTGCCGGTCCTCAAGTTGTGCGCCAACCCGCGCACCGTGCGCACAATGAGCGAGCACATCGACCTCGACGTCTCGGGCCTGTTGCAACGCGAGATGACGCTCGATCAGGCGGGCGACAAGTTGCTCGAGTGCATGTTGCGCACCGTCAACGGACGGCTGACGGCCGCCGAGGCGCTGGGGCATCGCGAATTCGTGCTGACGCGCCTGTACGAAAGCGCATGACGATCGCGCGGCGTCGCGGCGCACGCCCACTACGGGTCGCGACCGATGACGCCGGCGGTGCCTTCGGCTATACCCACTAGTCCATTCGGTCCGTCACCCGGCGGGCATTTGCGATGACTCAGGAGATCAACCGATGAAGACACTTCCCAGGCTGACGAGTTCGATCCTGCTGGCCTGCGCCAGCTTCGCGATGGCCGGCACGGCACTCGCTGCCTACCCGGACAAGACGGTCAACTACATCATCCCGTTCGGCCCGGGCGGCGAGTCCGATGTGTCAGCGCGCTTGCAGGAGCCGGTGTTCAAGAAGCTGACCGGACAGGGGTTGGCCATTCAGTACCGGGCCGGAGCCGGTGGCGCTGCGGGGTGGTCGCAACTCAACGGGATGCAGCCCGATGGCTATACCGTCATGGGCACCAACCTGCCGCACATTGTCATTCAGCCGCTGCAAAAGGACGTCGGCTACAAGACCGACGACATCACCACGGTCTACTGGTTCCACTTCACCCCCGATGCGTTGCTGGTGCCGGCCGACAGCCCGATCAAGACGCTGAAGGACTTCATTGCCGCGGCGAAGAAATCACCCGGCTCGCTGACGCTGTCGGGCTCGGGCACCAACTCGGCCAACCACCTCGCGCAGCAGCAGTTCGACAAGATGGCCGACATCAAGACGACCTACGTGCCGTTCGGCGGCACCGGCCCGTCCAACACCGCGCTGCTGGGCAAGCAGGTCAGCGGCAGCTGGGGCTACACCACGGTGCAGATGCAACTTGGCGACCGGGTGCGCTGCGTCGCGGTCGCCATGGAGAAGCGTCATCCGAAGCTGCCCGACTGCCCGACCTTCAAGGAGAGCGGCTTTGACCTGGTCGGCGGTGCCTACCGCGGCGTGGCGGTGCCGAAGTCGACGCCGCCGGAGATCCAGACACAGCTCGCAGACATCCTGCGCAAGGTCAACCACGACCCCGAGTTCGTGCGCAAGATGGAGGACGGCGGTTTCGCGCTGATCGACGTCGGGCCAGCCGAGATGCCCAAGTTCATGGCGGAGATCAAGGCCCGCTACGAAGCGCTCGCCAAGGAAATGGGCATCACGCGCAAGTGAGCTGTCTGCATGGCAGGGCGCCTCGGCGTCCGGCTCTCGATGTGATGCGCCAAGGCGCTCCATCGAGAGTGCCTGTGTTTCTTCAGTAACTGAGTAAACAACATGCCGGGCATTGACTTCTTGATCGATGCGCTGACGCCGTTCAACTTTTTGCTTGCGCTGGCGGGTGTGGTGGCCGGCACCGTGATCGGTGCGCTGCCGGGGCTGACGGCGACGATGGCGATCGCGGTACTTGTGCCGTTCACGTTCTCGATGCCGCCGGCCAGCGCGTTGATCGCGCTGGGCGCCATCTACACCGGCGCCATCTACGGCGGCGCCTACGCGGCCATCTTGCTCAACACGCCGGGGACGCCGTCATCGATTGCGACGACGTTCGATGGGTATCCGATGGCGCGCAACGGCCACGGCGACCTGGCGCTGACCCTGGCGTGCCTGGCCTCCGTGCTCGGCGGGCTGGTGGGGGCGGCGGCGCTGCTGTTGCTCGGGCCACCGCTGGCGGCATTCGCGCTCAAGTTCGGCCAGGTCGAGTACTTCTGGCTGGCGGTGTTCGGGCTCACGCTGATCGCCTCGCTGGGCGAGACGAGCACCATCAAGGGGCTGATGGGCGGCTGCATCGGCCTGCTGCTGTCCATGGTCGGCACGGCCGAGGTCGGCGGCGACATCCGCTACGTCGGATCGGTGCACGCACTGCTGGGCGGAATCGACGTCATCTCGGCGCTGATCGGCTTTTACTGCATCCCCGTCATCATTGACCTTGTCGCCACGCCCAAGCCACACCTGACGGTCGCGGGGCAGGTGGCCGGCTATCGGCTGCGCGAAGCGATCGGCCTGATGGCGCGTGGCAAGGTCAACCTTGCACGGAGTTCGATCATCGGCACGCTGGTCGGAATCCTTCCCGGCGCCGGCGGCTCGATTGCGTCGCTGGTCGCGTATTCCGAGGCCAAGCGCGTATCGCGTCGGCGCGAGTTCTTCGGCAAGGGCGAGCCTGCCGGGGTGATGGCAAGCGAGTCGGCCAACAACGCCACGGTCGGCGGCGGCCTCATTCCCACGCTGGTGCTCGGCATTCCAGGCACGCCGCCCGATGCGGTGATCCTCGGCGCCTTGCTGGTGCAGGGCATCCGCACCGGACCGTCGCTGTTCAACGAACAGAGCGCGATCGTCTACACGTTCATCTGGGGCTTGTTCATTGCCACACTGGTGATGTTGCCTGCCGGCCTCGTGATCGGCCGCTACGCGTTCAAGTCGATCGTGGCCATTACGAAGGCGACTCTGGTGCCGGCGGTGG